>NZ_BAAGPS010000012.1:131033-247833 GCF_054783935.1 Streptomyces pseudoechinosporeus | reverse complement strand
GCCGGGTCCTCGCCTTCCTCGGCGAGGACCCGGAACTCTGCGACCGCGACGGAACCGCTCCTTCTACAGGCGCTTCGGCAGCCACGCCAGCTGGGCCGCCTCCTGGTAAGGGCCGCCGCCCTCATGGTCGTTGAAGTCGTACACCTCGATCGTCTTGTCCTCGTGCGGCCAGGCGTTGAAGGCGGCGAACACCGTCGACGGCGGACAGATCTGGTCCTCCAGGGCCGCCGAGAACAGAGCGGGCGCCTGGCCGCGCGCCGCGAAGTGCACGCCGTCGAAGTAGGACAGCGTGCGCCGCACCTGCTCGGTACGGCCGCGGTACGTCTTGAGGTAGTTGCCGATCTCCCGGTACGGGTCGCGGTCCGTCAGCGTCGTTGCGCGCGGGAAGTCGCACAGGAACGGCACGTCCGGGGCTATCGCCGCCAGGTCCGGTACGAGACCAGCGACCGCGATCGTGATGCCGCCGCCCTGGCTGCCACCGACCGCCGCGATGCGCGAGGCGTCGATCAGCGGATGCGAGCGGGCCGCCTCCACGGCCCGTACCCCATCGGTGAACACCCGCCGGTAGTAGTAGCTTTCGGGATCCTCGATCCCCCGGGTCATGTAGCCGGGATACGCGGGCCCGCTGCCCACCGGGTCCGGTGTGTCACCGCCTCCCCAGGCACTGCCCTGACCCCGGGTGTCCATCACGAAGTGCGCGAAGCCCGCCGAGGCCCACAGCAGATGTGTGTGCGGAAGGCCGCGCCCGCCGCCGTACCCGACGAACTGGACGACCGCAGGCCGTGGCGTGTCCGCCCAGGCGGGCAGCGTCAGCCAGCCCTTCACCGGGTGACCGCCGAACCCGGCGAACGTGACGTCGTACACCTTCACGGTCTTGAGGTGCGTCTCGACCGGCTCGAAGAAGGCCTCCAGATCGTGCTCGCGGGCCTCCTGGAGTGTCTTGGCCCAGAAGGCGTCGAAGTCCTCGGGCTCGACGGACGCGCTGCGGTAGTTCCGGAGCTGGTCGAGGGGCAGGTCGAACAAGGCCATGGATGACCGCCTTTACGGGATCACGGGTCAGGGTGCGGATGATCACACCGTACGGGGGCTGTCGGCGGGCCACCAGACCCTTTTCGCGCACCTGTCGGGCCCGGTCATGCCCAGCGTCGGCCCCACTCCGGTCCCGTACGGGCCCACTCGCGTTCCCACTCGGCCATGCGCCGGTGGAGGGCGACCCGGCGTACGACGTAGTGCCCGGCCAGGACGACGGTCGCGGCGCCGCCTGTGGCGCAGCCTCCCACCGTGAGCGTCTGCTGCCAGATCGCCGTACTGTCCGCCGGGGCGGCGACGATGCGGCCCGTGTCGTCCAGCCATACATGGGTGTGGTCGCCGGGGCGGGTGCCTGCCGGGACCGGGGCCTCGCCCGTGCGCTCCCGCTCGCCGGACTCGGTCCAGCGCACGGCGACCCAGTAGGTGGGCTGCTTGCCGCCCGTGGCGGTGGGTATCGCGGTGGGCGCCTGCTCGGTGACCTCCGCGCGCACCCGATGGCGTTCGGCCCGTTGCTCCGCGGCCGCGTCCCGCGCCGCGTCGTACGCCTGCCAGCCCGTGACGAGCCCGGCCAGCGGAGCGCCGACGCACAGCAGGACGGCGACGACCAGGGCCGTCCACGCCTCCACCACGTCGCAGCGCCTGCGCAGCGGATTGGGCCGCCAACGCCAGCCGCGCACCCGCGTGCCCATGTCCACGCCTCCTCGTCGCTCGTGTCCGGCGGTCACCGTCCGGTCCCGGAGCGGCTGGTCACCGTCGTACGCCGCCCGAGTTCCCCGTCGGCGCCGAACGGACCCCGCGAGGTGCCATCTCGTGGCGGTCAGTGCCCACACCGCCGGATCCGCCCGCGCACGACTGATCCGCGCCCCGCGTGGAACCCGCGTTCCACCTGCAAGACGGCGCCGTCCTCCCGACAAGGAGGGCACGAGGAACGGCACGAAGAACGGCACGAGGAAAGGCACGAGCCATGAGCAGGAACACCCGGGCCATCACCGTCGGTATCGACGGTTCCCGCGCCAGCCTGGACGCCGCCGACTGGGCGGCCCGCGAGGCTCACCGCCGCCGCCTCGCGCTGCGCCTGCTGCAGGCCGGCGCCGGCTCCGCATCGCCTTCGGACGGGGGGCCGTCCCGCGTGACCCTCGACCGGGCCGCCGTCCAACTCGCGTACGCCCACCCGGCCCTGGACATCATGGCCCGCCGCACCGAAACCCCCGCGATCCCGGCGCTGCTCGCCGCCGCCGCGGAGTCGGAGGCGCTGGCTCTCGGCTCCCGCGGCTTCAGCGACTTCGCCGGTTTCCTGGTCGGCTCGGTCGCGCTCGCCGTCGCCTCCCGCGCCGAGCGCCCGGTGGTGCTGGTGCGCGCGGGCGAACTCCCCGAGGACGAACGCGTGCCCGTCGACGAGAGGACACCGCCCGCACAGGCCCCGTACCTGCCGGTGGTCCTCGGCCTGGACCTGGCGCGCCCGGCCGACGGCCTCATCGGCTACGCCTTCGACACGGCCGCCGTCCGCGCGGCATCCCTGCACGTCGTGCACGCCTGGACACTGCCCTCGCCGCCCGGCCACGCCGTCGGCGCGCGCACGCGGGACGACACGGCCGCGCAGGAGGATGCCAACCGCCGCTCCCTGGCGGTGATTCTGCAGCCGTGGCGGCACAAGTTCCCGGAGACGACCGTCCTGGAGGAGGTGGTGTACGGCCTCGCGGGACCCCATCTGCTGAAGGCGTCGGTCGGAGCCGGACTACTGGTCATCGGCCGCCGCGACACGGCCGGACCGGGCCTGGGCCGCGTGGCCCACTTCGTGATCCACCACTGCGCCTGCCCGGTCGCGGTGGTCCCGCACAGCTGAGGCCCCGCGGAGCACAGTCAGGAGCAGCGTCAGCCGAAGCGCTCGATCCGGATACGGTCCACCGGCTGCCCCGCGTCGACGAGGAGCCGCGAGGCATGCTCGGCGAACCCGTTGGACCCGCACACATAGGCCTCCCACCCGCCGTCCGGCCGGTCGGCCAGGAGTTCCGCCACATGCGCGGCCGACAGCCGGCCCACGGGCACGCCGGGCGGCGCGCTGCGCGTGAACACGGGCGTCGTCTCGGCGCCGTACTCCGACGCGTAGATCAACTCCTCGGGCCCGCGCGCCGAGACGAGCAGGCGCAGCGGTACGGACAGTCCGCGCGCCCGGTGGTGGCGGACCATCGACATCAGCGGTACGACACCGGAGCCCGCGCCGAGGAGCAGGGCGGGCCGGTCGCCGGTCCAGGCGAAGAAACCGCTGTTCGGGCCGCGGACTTCGACCTGGTCGCCCGGCTCGGCGACCGTGTGGAACCAGCCCGACACCTCGCCGCCCTCGACATGGTCCAGCGTGAGTTCGATGTGCCCCAAGTCGTCGGGCGGCGACGCGATCGAATAGTGCCGCTGGGCGGTGTAGCCGTCCTCCGCCGTGAGCCGCAGCACCAGGTGCTGGCCGGGCACATGGCCGCGCCAGCCGGGCACGGCGAACCGGAAGGTGGCCGCGCGCGGGGTCTCGCGGCGGATCCCGGTGAGTGTGGCGCGCTGCCAGGTGGTCGCCGTGTCGTTGTTCACGGCGATCCGGCCGGGCACGGCGAACAGGGTCGGGGGCGTGAACGTCCCGGTCACGTGAAGGTCTTCGGTCAGCGGAGTCTCAGTCACCGGAGTAGCGCTGCTCTTCCCAGGGGTTGCCGCGGTGGTGGTAGCCGTTCCGCTCCCAGAAGCCCGGCTCGTCGTGGTCGAGGAGCCTGAGGCCCGCGATCCACTTGGCGCTCTTCCAGAAGTACAGATGCGGCACGAGCAGCCGCGCCGGACCACCGTGTTCCGCGGGCAGCGGCTCGTCGCCGTACTCCCAGATGATCCAGGCGCGCCCGCCGGTCAGATCGGCCAGCGGGAGGTTCGTCGTGTACCCGGTGTGCGCGTACGCGACCGCGTGCGTCGCCTCAGGGGCCGGGCGTACGAGTTCCAGGAACGCGTCCACCGACACGCCTCCGAAGCGCACCCCGAACTTCGACCAGCTCGTCACGCAGTGGATGTCGCCCTCGTACGCCGACGCCGGCAGCGCGTGCGCCTCGTCCCAGGACCAGGTGCGCGGCTCGGCCACCAGCCCGTCGACGGTGAACGTCCAGTCCGCGGGCGCCAGTTCGGGCGTGACCTCGGCGGACAGGACCGGCCAGTCGTCGCCCGCGTCGTACTGACCGGGCGGCAGCCCGGAGTTGGGGACGCGCGGACGTCCGGTGAAGCCTCGGGTGACATGCATCGGGTAGGTGCCTCCAGGCCGTCGATACGCTGTCGGTTCGTCGTCGATACGCCCTCGGCACGTCGTCGGTACGGCGGCCCTTGATCGTCGCGTACGCGTTCCACGGTACCTGGCGCCTGCACGGGGAATGGTTCGGGGAATAGCCGCCCGGCGATCTTCCCTGCATGCTGAGCTGAGCAGCGAAGCCCGGTGGAGAAAGAGGAAGCAGATGCCCAAGGCGTACGTCTTCACGCGGTTCGGCGGTCCGGAGACCGAGGCCCTCGTCGACCAGGACCGGCCGAGCCCCGGTCCCGGCCAACTCCTCGTCGCCGTACGGGCGGCGGGCGTGAACCCCGTCGACTACAAGCAGCGCAACGGCTACGCCCGCCCGGGCCAGACGGCGCGCGAGCTGCCCGCGGTGTTCGGCAACGAGGCCGCCGGAGTGGTCGAGGAGATCGGCGACGGAGTCACCGGCTTCGCGGTGGGCGACGCGGTCTTCGGCAACCCGGTCGCCGGCGGCTACGCCGAGTACACCCTGCTGCCCGTCGCCGTGACCGCGCACAAGCCCGACGCGATCTCCTTCACGGACGCGGCGGCCCTGCCGGTCGCGGGAGCGACGGCGTACGACGGCATCCGTCAGCTCGACCTGCCGGCCGGTTCGACCCTGCTGATCACGGGCGCCGGCGGTGGCGTGGGCGTGGCGGCCACCCAGATCGCGCGCACCTTCGGGGTGAAGGTCATCGGCACGGCCGGCGCGGGCAAGAAGGACTTCGTCGAGTCGCTCGGCGCCGTGCATGTCCCCTCGGGCCCGGACTTCGTGGCCGAAGTACGGGCCGCCGCCCCGGACGGCGTGGACGCGGTCTACGACCTGATCGGCGGCGAGGTCCTCGAAGCCGCGGCCGAACTCCTCACCGACCGCACGAAGTTGATCACCGCGGGCGGCAAGGACATCGTGGGCCGCCTCGGCGGCGCCCCCGTCGCCCGGGCCCGCAACGCCGCGATCCTCGACGAGGTCGCCCACCTCGTGGCCGACGGCAAGCTGGACCCCTTCGTGACGCAGACCTTCCCCCTGACCCGCGCCGCGGAGGCACTGCGGCTGGTGGAGGACGGCCACGCCCGCGGAAAGATCGTCATCGAGGTCAGCGGCTGAGCACTCCGTGGGGAACGGCCGGGGCCACGGGACGCTCCGGCCTCGTGGCGGCAGCCGGGGTCCGTGTAATGTTGCCGTCCGGCTGCGGACCGCCCCAGCCGTGCAGGGACCGAGGAGGTGAGCCCCATTACCGCTGTGTCAGCTCGGGTGCTCTCGCCTCAGGGGTTCACCGCCGCCAGGTGACAGGGAGAGCTCCCTTCGGGTTCCCGAAAGGCTCTCGGCTTCCATGCCCTTCTCCTCCGTCCCTTCCGTTTCGTACGCCGCTGTCGTCGCCGCGCTCCGCTCCGCGGGCTGTGTCTTCGCCGAGGACGAGGCGCGACTGATCCTCTCCACCGCCCGCACCCCGGCCGAACTCACCGTCATGGTGGACCGCCGCTCCGCGGGCCTGCCCCTCGAACACGTCCTGGGCTGGGCCGAGTTCTGCGGTCTGCGCATCGCCGTCGAGCCGGGTGTCTTCGTGCCACGCCGACGTACCGAGTTCCTGGTCCAGCAGGCCGTCGCGTCGGCACCCGAAACCCCCGTCGTCGTGGACCTCTGCTGCGGCTCGGGCGCGGTGGGCGCCGCCCTCGCCGCCGCCCTCCCCGGCGCCGAGCTGCACGCCGCCGACATCGACCCGGCAGCGGTGCGCTGCGCCCGCCGGAACGTCGGCGCACGCGGCCATGTCTACGAGGGCGACCTCTTCGAGCCGCTGCCGCGCACCCTCCGCGGCCGTGTCGACGTCCTGGCCGCCAATGTGCCGTACGTCCCCACCGAAGAGGTCGGTCTCCTGCCCCCGGAGGCCCGCGACCACGAACCCCTCGTGGCGCTCGACGGAGGAGGGGACGGGCTCGACATCCTGCGCCGGGTGACCGCCGAGGCCCCGCAATGGCTGGCCCCCGGCGGCTTCCTCCTGGTCGAGACGAGCGAACGCCAGGCGCCCACGGCAGTCGCGACCTTCGCGGACGGCGGGCTGTTCCCGCGCCTGGCCGTGTCCGAGAAGTTGTACAGCACGGTCGTCATCGGAACGAGGCCCTAGTCACATCGGCCCCTCCATCATTGTGCAACTAGTTGCATAAAGCTCGGGACCTCGTCTACAACAGACGTGACGACACCGCGCACGGAGGGGCCCATGAGCCGTTACCCGCACCTGCTGACCCCGCTCGACCTGGGCTTCACCACCCTGCCCAACCGCGTGCTCATGGGCTCCATGCACGTGGGCCTGGAGGAGGCGGAGCGCGGCTTCGAGCGCATGGCGGAGTTCTACGCGGCCCGGGCCCGCGGGGGAGTGGGGCTCATCGTCACGGGCGGCATCGCGCCCAACGAGGCGGGACGGCCGTACGAGGGCGGCGCCAAGCTCACGACCGGGGCGGAGGCCGAGCAGCACACCGTCATCACCGAGGCCGTGCACCGCGAGGGCGGCAGGATCGCGATGCAGATCCTGCACTTCGGGAGGTACGCCTACCACCAGGACCTCGTCGCGCCCAGCGCCCTCCAGGCCCCGATCAGCCCCCATGTCCCGCACGCGCTCACCGACGACGAGGTCGAGCGGACGATCGACGACTACGCACGGGCCGCGCGCCTGGCCCGGCAGGCGGGCTACGACGGCGTCGAGATCATGGGCTCCGAGGGCTATCTCATCAACGAGTTCATCGCCACGCAGACCAATCACCGCGAGGACCGCTGGGGCGGCTCGTACGAGAACCGCATGCGCTTCCCCGTCGAGATCGTCCGCCGCGTACGCGAGGCGGTCGGCGAGGACTTCGTCATCATCTACCGGCTGTCGATGCTGGACCTGGTGCCCGGCGGATCGACGCTGGACGAGGTGATCACGCTCGCCAAGGCTGTCGAGGCCGCCGGAGCGACGATCATCAACACCGGTATCGGCTGGCACGAGGCGCGGATCCCCACCATCGCGACCTCGGTGCCGCGGGGCGCGTACGCCTGGGTGACCAAGAAGGTCATGGGCGCCGTCGCGATCCCGCTGGTGACGACCAACCGCATCAACACCCCTGAACTCGCCGAGCAGTTGCTCGCCGACGGCTACGCCGACATGGTGTCCCTGGCCCGCCCGATGCTCGCCGACCCCGACTTCGTCAACAAGGCCCGGGACGGGCGCCCCGACGCCATCAACACCTGCATCGGCTGCAACCAGGCCTGCCTCGACCACACCTTCAGCGGCAAGATCACCTCTTGTCTGGTCAACCCGCGTGCCTGCCACGAGACCGAGCTGGTCCTCGCACCGACCCGGCGGCGCAAGCGCGTCGCCGTCGTCGGGGCGGGCCCCGCCGGACTCGCCTGCGCCGTCTCCGCTGCCGAATGCGGCCATGACGTCACGCTCTACGACGCGGAGAGGGAGATCGGCGGCCAACTGAACGTGGCCCGCAGGGTCCCCGGCAAGCAGGAGTTCGACGAGACGCTGCGCTACTTCCGTACGCAGCTCCAACTGCGGGGAGTGGAGGTGCGGTTGGGCACATACGCAACGGCGGACGACCTCGCCGACTACGACGAGACAGTGATCGCCACCGGCGTCAGCCCGCGTACCCCCGACATCCCCGGCGTCGACCACCCGAGCGTCGTCGGCTACCTCGACGTGCTGCGCGACGGTGCCCTGGTCGGCGACCGTGTCGCGATCCTCGGTGCCGGCGGCATCGGCTTCGACGTCGCCGAGTATCTGACCGACAGCGGCGACAAGGCGAGTGAGGACCCGGCCACGTACTTCCGGCAGTGGGGCGTCGACATGGACCACCGGACGCCCGGCGGCCTCGCGGCGCCCGAGCGGCCCGCCCCGCCGCGCTCCGTGCACCTCCTGCAGCGCAAGCCGTCCAAGGTCGGTGCCGGGCTCGGCAAGACCACCGGCTGGATCCACCGCACGGAGCTCAGGCACCGCGGGGTCACCATGATCCCCGGAGTCCGGTACGACCGGATCGACGACGAAGGCCTGCATGTCACCGTCGGCGGGCAGAGCACCGTCCTGCCGGTCGACACGATCGTGCTCTGCACCGGGCAGGAGCCGCGCCGCGACCTGTACGACGAGCTGCGCACCGCCGGTCGCAGCGTCCACCTCATCGGCGGCGCGGACGTGGCCGCCGAACTGGACGCGAAGCGCGCGATCAAGCAGGGCACGGAGCTGGCGGCGGCGCTGTAGCCCAGGGAGCAGCATGGGTCGGCTTTCGGCGGCGTACTTAGGATGAGTTCATGTCACTCCCGCACGCCATCCTCACCGCCCTCCTCGAGAAGCCGTCGTCGGGCCTTGAGCTGACCAGGCGTTTCGACAGGTCGATCGGCTACTTCTGGTCGGCGTCGCATCAGCAGATCTATCGCGAGCTGGGAAAACTGGAGGCCGTCGGCTACATCCGGGCCCTCCCCGCCGAGCAGCCGGCCCGCGGGCAGAAGAAGAGCTACGAAGTCCTGCCCGCGGGCCGCGCCGAACTCACCCGCTGGACCGCCGCCTCCCAGGACCCCAAGCCCCTGCGCGACCCGCTGCTGCTGCGCCTGCGGGCCGCGGCCGTGGTCGGCACCGCGGGCATCGAGGCGGATCTGCGCCGCCATCTCGACCTGCACCGGCGGCAGTTGGCGGAGTACGAGGAGATCCAGCAGCGGGACTTCCCGCCCGGCAGACAGGCGCCCCAGGACCGGCTCCAGCACCTCATCCTGCGCGCAGGGATCGACCTGGAGACCTTCTGGACCCACTGGCTGACGCATGCGCTTCAGGAGTTCGGGCGACTGCCCGCGGAGGACTCGGCTTCCCGGGAGTCAACGGTGTGATCAGAGCCGGTTGGGCTTGGAGCGGCGGCGCAGGACCCAGGCCGTGGCCCCGACGCCCGTCGCCACCAGGACCCCGCCCACCGCGTAGGTGACGGTGCTGTAGTCCTCGGTGGAGCCGCCCGCACCGCCCATGACCCCGCGCGTCGGCGAGGGCGAGGGGGTGCGCGTGGGCGAGGGCGATCGTGGTGGGGAGGTCGTCACGGAGATCGTGGGGCTCGAGCCCGTGGACACGGTGACGGACTGGGTGCCCGCCGTCGTGCCGTTCGCGCAGACCACGATGACGGTGTACGTGCCCGAGCTGACGCCCGACCAGGAGGCGCTCTGGCTGCCCGCGCTCCTGGTCAGCGGCACTTGGCGGCCCTGGGCGAAGTTGGCCTGGCCGCTGGAGAGCAGCGAGGCGTCGCCGCCGGTGGGGCACGCGGTGGTGTTCACCTGGACCGTGGACCCACTGGAGGTCACCGTGATCTGCGTGTTCACAGCGGCAGCGGGCCCAGCGGTGAGGGCCAGCGGCAGCGCGGCGGTGGCCGCCACGGTCAGACCGGCGCGGACGAACATCTGAGTAGTACGCATTGACTGCCCTCCGGCGGCACGGTTGGCGGGACATCCCATGCGCCGCCGAGGGTTGGGAAACGCCCGTGCTGCCCTGGGACGAGCCAACGTGCCCTGCACCGCGCCCGCACGCGGGCCGAGCCCGATCAGGTGACGATTCCTCCGTACGGCGCGCCATGGCGTGTCGCCGGGCTGGCGGCCCGATCCATCCGCATGCCTCCGCCACCACCCGGCCGCCCCCCCGTGGTCACCATCGCCCGACCGTGGCCTGGGCCGTGGCCGTGTCACACCTTTCGGTACGTGTACGCCTCCGCAGCCGCCGCTTCCACCGCCGCGAGGTCCGCTCCGGACGAGGCGGTGACGACCGCGGCCACCGCGCCCTCGACGAAGGGGGCGTCCACGAGGCGGGTGTGGGCGGGGAGTTCGTCGCCTTCGGCGAGGAGGGTCTTCACGGTGAGGACCGCGCTGCCGAGGTCGGTCAGTACCGCGACACCGGCGCCGCGGTCCACGGAGGCGGCCGCGGCGGAGATCAGCTCGGCGCTGGTGCCGAGGCCGCCGCCCTCGACCCCGCCCGCCGGAGCCACCGGCGCGGTCGTGCCGCCGCCTGCGAGCCCTACCGCCAGCTCGGCGACCGAGGCGGCCACCGCGGCGCTGTGCGACACGAGCACGATCCCCACCAGCTTCTCGTCACTCACCGGCCGCCTCCTCGAGGGCCGCGATCAGCAGGGCGGAGGAGGTGGCGCCCGGATCCTGGTGCCCGATGCTCCGCTCGCCCAGATAACTCGCCCTGCCCTTGCGGGCCTGCAAGGGCGTGGTGGCGAGGGCGCCCTCCTCGGCGGCGGCCCGCGCCGCCGCGAAGGACTCGCGGAGCGCGTCGACCGCGGGCACCAGCGCGTCGATCATGGTCTTGTCGCCGGGCGCCGCCCCGCCGAGCTGCATCACCGCGTCCACGCCGGTGCGCAACGCCTCCGTGAGCTGCTCCTCGCTGACCTCGGCCGCGTCCCCGAGCGCCTTCCCGGTACGGCGCAGCAGCGTGCCGTACAACGGACCCGACGCACCGCCCACCGTCGAGATCAACTGGCGTCCGGCGAGCATCAGGACGGCGCCCGGCGTGTCAGGAGCCTCCTTCTCCAGCGTGGCCGTCACGGCCGTGAAACCGCGCTGCAGATTGCTGCCGTGGTCGGCGTCGCCGATCGGCGAGTCGAGGGCGGTGAGCCGCTCCGTCTCGCGGTCGACGGACACGGCGGTCGCCGTCATCCAACGGCGGAAGAAGTCGGCGTCGAGCACAGGATCTCCTCGCATGGTGCTTGTCTGGTAAAGGAGTTGGCCGGTCTCACATGCCCCAGCGCAGGCCCGCCGTTCGCACCGGAGCGTCCCACAGCCGCAGCAGTTCCTCGTCGACCTGGCACAGCGTCACCGAGGCTCCTGCCATGTCGAGCGAGGTGATGTAGTTCCCGACAAGCGTGCGTGCCACGGCGACGCCACGCTCGGTCAGCACGCGCTGCACCTCCGCATTGAAGCCGTACAACTCCAGAAGCGGCGTCGCACCCATGCCGTTGACCAGGACCAGCACCGGGTTCCTGGGGTCGAGGTCCTCCAGGATCGCGTTCACCGAGAAGTCGGCGATCTCCCGCGACGTCATCATCGCGCGCCGCTCCCGGCCGGGCTCGCCGTGGATGCCGACGCCCAACTCCAGCTCGCCGGGCGGGAGATCGAAGGTGGGGCTGCCCTTGGCCGGAGTCGTGCAGGCGCTCAGCGCGACGCCGAAGCTGCGGGAGCTCTCGTTGACCTGACGGGCCAGTGCCTCGACCCGCTCCAGCGGCTGGCCCTCATGGGCGGCGGCGCCCGCGATCTTCTCCACGAACAGCGTCGCGCCGGTGCCGCGCCGCCCCGCCGTGTAGAGGCTGTCGGTCACCGCCACGTCGTCGTTGACGAGCACCTTCGCCACCTGGATGCCCTCGTCCTCGGCGAGCTCCGCGGCCATGTCGAAGTTGAGTACGTCCCCGGTGTAGTTCTTCACGATGAACAGCACCCCGGCCCCGCTGTCCACGGCGGCAGCCGCCCGCACCATCTGGTCCGGCACCGGACTGGTGAACACCTCGCCCGGACAGGCCGCCGACAGCATCCCCGGACCCACGAAACCGCCGTGCAACGGCTCGTGCCCCGAACCACCACCGGAGACGAGCCCCACCTGCCCGGCCACCGGAGCGTCCCGCCGTACGATCACCCGGTTCTCGACATCCACGGTCAGCTCGGGATGCGCGGCAGCCATGCCCCGCAGCGCGTCCGCGACAACCGTCTCCGCGACGTTGATGAGCATCTTCATGGGTACCTCCGAGTGAGATCAGCAACTGAGCATCCGACCTGTGTCCTACCCGGTCGGAGTGGTTGAGCGAGGTCTTCGATCTTGGCGGTCCGTGGGATCGGCGGTCCCAGCAGCTCACTCTCGGAAGTATCGGCGCTGAGGGAGCGATGGTCACGTGTACCGACGTTCTTGGGTGTGTGGCGGTCGCCGACGTGAACGGGGTCGCCCATGTGAACGGCCAAGCCACGTACGGGCGTTGGTGAGCGTCGCGATGGCATAGTGAGGCCTTGGAGGCGGGAGTTGCCGCACGCTGCGGCTCGTCGGGTGCGCGATCGGAGAGGGACGGATGCCGGCTGGACTGATTGCGCTGGCAGTCGGCGGTTTCGGCATCGGTCTGACCGAGTTCCTGATCGCGGGACTGCTGCCGCAGGTGGCGTCGAGTTTCTCGGTGTCCGAGGCGGCTGCGGGTCGGCTGATCTCCGGGTACGCGTTGAGTGTCGCGGTCGGCGCGATCGCGCTGACGGCGGCGACGGCGCGGCTGCCCCGTAAGCAGGTCCTGGTCGGCCTGGTGGCGTTGTTCGTCATCGGCAACCTGCTGTCCGCGATCGCGCCGAACTATGCGGTGATGCTGCTCGGGCGGATCGTCGCGGCGTTGTGCCACGGTTCGTTCTTCGGGATCGGATCGCTGGTCGCGCAGTCTGGTCTCGCCGGAGAAGAAGTCCCGCGCGGTGGCCGTCATGTTCGCCGGACTGACGGTGGCGAATGTACTGGGCGTGCCGTTCGGAGCGCTGGTCGGTGAACGCTGGGGCTGGCGAGCGGCCTTCTGGGCGATCACCGGAATCGGCCTGCTCGCGCTGGCGGGCGTCGCCGCCTTCGTCCCCGCCCGGGTGGGAGAGACGCGGACGCCGACGGCGGTGGGCCACGCGGACCCGATGCCCTCCGAACCCTCCGACGGCTTGCGGGCCCAGGTCCGTGCGTTCCGCTCCTGGCAGGTGTGGCTGACCCTGGCGGCCACCGCGCTCAGCTACGGCGGGATGTTCGGCGCGTTCAGCTACATCGCCTACACGTTCACTGAGGTCGGGGGCTTTCGTTCCTCGGATGTCGCCTGGCTGCTGATGGTGTACGGAGTCGGCCTGGTCGTCGGGAACGTGATCGGCGGGCGGGCCGCCGACCGCGACCGTGACCGCGCCCTGGTCCTCGCCCTGCTCGGACTCACCATCACCCTGGCCATGTTCGGGCTGTTGGCGGGCAGCGCCACGGCGTCGGTGATCCTGGTGTTCCTGATGGGGGTGTTCGGGTTCGCCAGCGTGCCCGGCATGATCACCCGCGTCACCGACTTCGCCCACGGAGCGGCACTGGCCGCCAGCGCCAACGTCTCCGCGTCCAACATCGGCAACGCCCTCGGCGCCTGGCTCGGAGGCCTGGCCATCAGCGCGGGCCTCGGCTACACCGCACCGCTCTACGTCGGCGCCGGTATCGCCCTGACCTCCGTCATCGTCATGGCCGTCGCCGTGAACCTGGTCAGGCAACCGGCCACACGGGAGACCGCCGGCCGCTGAACCGCCCGCCCGCATGTGACGCCACCGGCCACCGTGTGACGTCACCGGGTTTGGCGTGACGGCGTCCGGCTACCCGTACAGCGTGTCAGCGACAGATCAGCAGGAACTCGTCCGTTTCCTCGAGGACCGGTTCGCCTGTGCGCAGGCGTGTACCGAGTGCGCGCGGGTGTGTGCGCTGCGCGCGAGTCTCGCCGATCTCGACGGTCCCGAAGATCAGCAGGAGTTGCGGCGCAAGAGCATCATGTGCGCGGAGGTCTGCGACGCGACCTGCCGCGTGCTGGCCGAACAGACCTGGCAGGACGAGGCGGCGACGCGTGCCCAGGTCGAGTGGTGCCGCGGCGTTTGCCTGGAGACCGCGCACGTCTTCGACCGGAACCCCGGCGCCGAGGAGGGCGCGCTGGCATGCCGGGACTGTGCGCGCGCCTGCACGGAGTTCCTCGCCCTGCTGAGGTGACGGGCCTGCTGGGGTGACGGTCCTGCCGGGATGTCGGCCGCCCTGAGGTGGCGAGCAGCCGCCCAAGCCTCAGCCCGTCAGTCCCCGAGCACCCGACCCACCCGTACGTTCCAGCGTCCGGCCCGCCCGCTGAGCTCCGTCGCGGTCAGCGGTGGTACGTCGATCCGCCAGAACGCCGGCTCGGGAGCACTGAGCGCCCGTACCACCACGGCCCGTACGATCTCCGGCTCCACGACGGCGAGGGTCCGGCCCGAGAACTGCCCTGCCGAATCGAGCCACTTGGCGACCCGGTCGCACAACTCGCGTACGGACTCGCCGCCGTGCGGGGCGCAGGACGGATCCGCCAGCCAGCGCGCGACCGCCTCCGGCTCCTCGGCGCTCACCTGGGCCAGGCTCGCGCCGCGCCAGCGGCCCACGTCCAGTCCCGCCAACTCGGGCTCGTCCGCGGCGTCGAGACCGAGCGCGCCGGCCGTCTCGCGGCAGCGCACGCCGGGGGAGACCAGGGCCTGGTCCGGAGCGGGCAGCGAACCCGCGGCCGCCTCCGCGAGCCGCAGCCCGGCGGCGTCGAGGGGGCATCCGTCGTCGAAACGCGCCTCCCGCAACGCGGCACTGATCGCTGGTGAGATCAACATCACTCGGCTGGTCATCGGCCCACTTTCACGCTCAACACCTGATCAACCCCCTTGCCCATACCGGGAATTGGCGCGTGACCAGGGCAACGGCGCACTCTCCGGCACCCCGTGCGCCCTTGGCCGCCTCCCCGCTTCGCGGTACGGTCACGTCGATATTGACGACGGTTCGACGGAAGCCGGTGAGAATCCGGCACGGTCGCGCCACTGTAAGCCCGTAGCGACCGCCTCCCACCAGGGGCGGTGCAGTCCGGGCAAGTCAGACCCGTGGCCGTCGTCCTGTGCACCACCGAGATGGGACGCGAGTTCCCCAGGAGGTTCTGCCATGGCCCAGTCCGTCGCTCAGCCGACCGTGACCAACCCCGCCGCACCGGCCGCCGTGCCGGCCAAGCTGCCGATCGGCGCGATCGTCCCCTGGGCGGTCTTCTTCGGCATCCTGATGCTGGTCCTGCTCTACTTCGTCGGCGCCGAGCAGGGCGCCACCTCCGTGGTCTCCGGTGAAGGCGTGCACGAGTGGGTGCACGACGCCCGCCACCTCCTCGGCTTCCCCTGCCACTGACGGCGACGAGGAAGCGTACGAGCACATGGACTCAGCAACCGTCAGAAACCTCCTGGTGCGCGGCATGCTCGCGGGACTCGCCGCGGGTCTGCTCGCCCTGGTCGTCGCCTACTTCCTCGGCGAACCACGCGTCGACGAGGCCATCGCCTTCGAGGAGGCCCACGCCCACGAGCACGGCGGCGAGGAACTCGTCAGCCGCACCATGCAGTCCACCGCCGGCCTGAGCACCGGCGTCCTCATCTACGGCGTCGCGTTCGGTGGCATCGCCGCCCTCGCGTACTGCTTCGCACTCGGCAGGATCGGTCGCTTCGGACCGCGCGCGAGCGCGCTGATGCTGTCGACCGCGGGCCTGCTCGCGGTCTACGTCGTCCCGTTCCTCAAGTACCCCGCCAACCCACCCGCCGTCGGCAACCCCGACACCCTCAACCAGCGGACCACGCTGTACTTCCTGATGGTCGTACTCAGCGTGCTGCTGACCGTCGGCACGGTGATCCTCGGCAAGCGCCTCGCACCACGCCTGGGCAACTGGAACGCCACCCTCTCCGCGGGAGCCTTCTTCATCCTCGTCGTCGGCCTGGCCTACGCGCTCCTGCCGTCCTTCAACGACGTCCCGGAAGGCTTCCCCGGCACCCTGCTGTGGCAGTACCGGCTGGCCGCCCTCGCCATCCAGGTGACCTTGTGGACCGCGTACGGCCTGGTCTTCGGGTACCTCGCGGAGCGCGTGCTGGCTCCGCGTACGGCTGCCGCCCAGCGGGGGAGCGCCACACAGGCAACTCCCGTACCACACTGAGCAGTTGAGCCAAGAGATGGGCCCCCGGACAACCGGGGGCCTTTCCTTGCGCCACCCACGTGTCACCCACTCCTGCGTGTTCCCAATTTCTGCAACACGTTCTACGGTGTGCGCCGTCAGGACCGGGCGGCCGGAGCAGCAGGCCAGTGGGAGCCCCGTGGGAGCCAGGAGGCGCCGTGCATCTCGAATACACGCCGGAGCAGCAGGAGTTGCGCACCGAACTGCGCGCCTACTTCACCGAGTTGGTGCCGGAGAACGTCCACGCCCGGTACGCAGACCCGGCGGCGCAGAAGCGGTTCTACCGCGAGACCATCCGCCGGCTCGGCTCCGACGGCTGGCTCGGGGTGGGCTGGCCGGAGGAGTACGGCGGGCGCGGGCTGAGCCCGATGGAGCAGTTCATCTTCTTCGACGAGGCCGCCCAGGCTGGCGTACCCCTGCCGCTGATGGCGCTGAACACGGTCGGGCCGACGATCATGCAGTTCGGCACCGAGGAGCAGAAGGCGTACTTCCTGCCGAAGATCCTCTCCGGCGAGATCGACTTCGCGATCGGCTACAGCGAGCCCGACGCGGGCACGGACCTGGCCGCGCTCAAGACCAGGGCCGTACGGGACGGTGACGAGTACATCGTCAACGGCCAGAAGATCTGGACGACCAACGGCGACACCGCCGACTGGGTGTGGCTGGCCGTCCGTACCGACCCCGACGCCCCACCGCACAAGGGCATCACCATGCTCCTCGTGCCGACCTCCGACCCCGGCTACTCCTGCACCCTCATCAACACCCTCGCCTCGCACGACACCACCGCGAGCTATTACGAGAACATCCGCGTCCCCGTCTCCCGCCGCGTCGGCGAGGAGAACAAGGGCTGGCGGCTGATCACCAACCAGCTCAACCACGAGCGCGTCACACTCGCCGCGCACGGCACCATGGCCATCCGCGCCCTGCACGACGTACAGCGCTGGGCGATGGAGACCAAGCTCGCCGACGGCCGCCGCGTCGTCGACCTCCCCTGGGTACGCCGCCGCCTCGCCCAGACCCACACCAAGCTCGACGCGATGAAGCTCCTCAACTGGCAGATGGTGAACGCCGTCCAGGAGGGCACCCTCACCCCGCAGGACGCCTCCGCCGTGAAGGTGTACGGCTCCGAGGCGCGCCGGGACGCGTACGCCTGGCTCATGGAGATCGTCGCGGCGGCGGGCGTCCTCAAGGAGGGCTCGGCGGGCGCGGTGCTCCACGGCGAGCTGGAGCGCGGCTACCGCTCGGCCGTGATCTTCACCTTCGGCGGCGGGAACAACGAGATCCAGCGCGAGATCATCTCGTGGATCGGTCTGGGGATGCCGCGGGTACGGCGTTAGCCCTGTCAGCTGCCCAGCATCTTGAGGGTCTGGCGGTGCCAGACAAGCGGATTGCGGTCGTCGTCGGACATCATGGCGAGCACGCGCAGCACGATGATGTCGTGATCGCCGGCCGGATAGCTGTGCTCGACGGTGCACTCCAGCCAGACCGGCGCGCCTTCGAGGAACATCGCGCCGGATGCCGCTTCCACCGTGCCGAGGCCGGCGAAACGGCCCGCCTTGCTGCGGGAGGCGAGTTGCCGGGCCTTGTCGCTGTGGCCCTCGCCCAGGACGGAGATCCCGATCGTCTGCGCGCGAGACAGCACCGGCCAGGTCGTCGAGCTGTGCTGGGCGGCGAAGGAGACCATGGGCGGGTTGTAGGAGACACCGACGGCGAACGACGAAACGATCATGACCGTCGGGTCGCCGTTGATGCGCGCCGAGAGCGCTGCGACTCCTGAGGGGAATCCGGAGAATGCCCTCTTCATCTCGTCGGGATCCGAGGTGAAGCCTTCCATTGCCGTCCCTTCCACGGCCGTCATCGTGCGGTCCTCGTCTTCGCGGCGTCGAGCACGATCCGACTCCACCGCTCGGCCCAGCGGGCGAGTGAGTCATCCGTCGTGTAGGTGGAGTCGAGCTGGTAGAGACCCTGCGCGGGGCAGGTCGCACCGAGTTCGACGAGCACTGGTTTGAGGGTGAGTTCGGGGGCGAGTGCGTGCGCGGGGCCCGCACCGAGCATGAGGGGCAGTGCCACCTGGCCCGCGAGGCCGGTCGCCGTGGGGAACTGGTCGAGGAAGACCTTGAGCAGGCCCGTGTACGTGCCCTTGTAGGTGGGCGATGCCGCGATCACGATGTCGGCGGACCGCACCCGCTCGACGGTCGCGGTGACGTCCGGGTCGCCCCAGCCGAGCAGGCCGACCCCGAGTTCGACGACTTCCACGACCTCGCAGTCGAGCCCGAGGGCCGCGGCGAGGCGTTCGGCGGCATCGCGGGTGCGCGAGCCGGCCTTGGGGTTTCCGACGACGGCGACAGCCTTCATCAGGTGACTCCTGTGGGTAGTTGGGGCGCGGCGGCGGACGCCGCGGGAGATCCGGCCCCGGGACGGTCGACTCGGAGGAACACGGACGCCAGGACGCAGAGCAGTCCGACGGCGGCGAGTCCGCCGAGGGTGGCCGCGTAGCCGAATCCGGCCAGTAGAACGGCACAGGCCGCGCTGCCGAGCACGGCACCGAGTTGCTTCATGGCGTTGAACGTGCCGGACGCCGCCCCGACCTCGTCCGGAGCGACCGCGGTCACCGCCGCGATCGAGAGGGGCGACCAGACGAACGAGTTGGCCACTCCGTACACCGCGAAGGCGGCGGTCAGCACGGAGATCGGCGCGTCCGTCGCGACGAGCACCGCCGATGCCCCGATGGACAGGACGAGCGCGAGGGAGCCGATGACGGCGACCGCACGGGGCCCGATGCCGTTGTTCAGCCGGGCTGAGACGGGCGCTCCGAGCAGGCACAGCACGCCCATCGGTACGAGGGTGAGGGCCGCCGCGCCGGGATCGAGCCCGCGCTCCTGCTGGAGATAGAGCATCAGGGGGATCATGGCCGAGCCGGCGCTGAAGGCCGCCGCGGCGGCAGCCCAGGACGCGGTGACGAACCCGCGGCTCTGCAGCAACGCGATCGGCACCAACGCCCGCTGTCCGTCCAGGCGTTGCAGCCATACGACGCCCACGACGACCAGCACGCCTACGGCGGCGAGCAGCCACCGGGGGACGTCCAGCACGTACGCGCTCGCGGCGTCCGTGCCCTGGATGCCGAGGACGAGGGCGCCGACGCCGGTCGCGTTCGCGCAGATCGCCCACACCGGGATGCCGGCCTTCTGGCGGGGGAGGGCGGGTACGAACGCGGCCACGGCGACCATCGCGGCGATGCCGACCGGGACGTTGACCCAGAACACTGCGGGCCAGCCGCCGGCGGCGACGAGCAGGCCGCCGGCCAGCGGCCCGACGGCCACCGCGGCTCCACCGACCGCGCCCCAGGTGCCGAGCGCGACGGCGAGGCGCGGCGGCTGGAACAGCGCCTTGATGATGGTGAGGCATTGCGGTGTCATCAGCGCGGCACCGATGCCCTGGACCACCCGCCATGCGATGAGTGCCGTGATGGTGGGAGCCAGCGCACACAGCAGCGACCCGAGGGTGAAGGCCGCGAGTCCGACGAGGTGGACGCGCCGGTGGCCGTAGCGGTCGCCCAGCCGTCCGGCGACGATCAGGGGCACGGCGTAGGCGATGAGGTAGCCGCTGTTGACCCAGATCGCGAGGGTCTCGGTGGTGTGCAGCCCGGCGATCAGCGCGGGCAGCGCGACCGAGGTGATCGTGCTGTCCAGCAGGAGCATGAAGAACCCCGCGCACAGGCTGCCGAGGGCGAGCCATTGGCGTCGCTCGCTCGTCCCTGCGGTCATCTCACACCGCCAGGTTCTCGCGCAGCGTGGCGCCGGGGTAGGCAGGGGCGAGCGCGCCGCGGCGGCGCAGCTCCGGCTGCAGCAGCTCGCTGATCTCGGCGAAGCCCGAGGGCATGGCCAGCGGGCTGGAGAACATGTAGCCGCCGCGCGATCCGGTCGCGGCGAAGTTCTCCTCCAGGGCGTCGGCGACGGTGGCGGGGTCGCCGACGATGCTGTGGTCGAGCCCCGTCGCCCTGCCGCGGCCGTGCGCGAAGAACTCGCTCCGGCTCATCGTGTGGTCCTCGCCGAACTCGGCGATGAGCGAGCCGAGGAGACCCGCCGGACTCGCGTTGGCCGCCACGATCTCGTCGCGCAGCTCGGCCAGGCGGAACGACTCCGGCAGCGTCGAGAGGTCGTAGCCGGCGTTGTGCGACAGGTAGGTGGCGACGGCCTCCTCGTTCCAGAACTCGTGCACCGCGTCGCGGCGTGCCCGCGCTTCGGCCGTCGTGCGGCCGACGATGACCTGCGTGGCCCAGAGGATGCCCACCTCGGCCGGGTCGCGCCCCTCGGCGAGGAGCGCCTCGTCGAGCAGTTTGCGGTGGCGGTGCTGGGCCATGAGGTTGCCGCCGAAACCGAAGACGAGATCGGCGAGCCGTGCCGACGCGGCAATGCCCCGGGGCGAGTTGCCCGCCTGGACGATGAGCGGGTGGTGCTGCGGACTGGGTACCGACGCGAGTGGGCCCTTGACGGTGAAGAAGCGCCCTTGGTGATCGATCGGGCGCACCTTCGAGGGGTCGGCGAACCGGCCCGTGTCCCGGTCGCGCACGATGGCGTCGGGCGCCACCGAGTCCCACAGCGCGCGACAGACCGCGACGAACTCCTCCATCCGCTCGTAGCGGAGGTCGTGGTCCATCAGCTCCGCGAACCCGTAGTTCGCCGCGTCCGCGCCGCGCGTCGAGGCGACCACGTTGAAGGCGATGCGCCCGCCCGTCACATGGTCGAGCGAGTTCAGCAGCCGGGCGACGTAGAAGGGATGCATGAACGTCGACGAGTACGTCAGACCGAAGCCGATCTTCTCGGTCACGGTGGACATGGCCGCGATGACCGGCGACATGTCGTGACGCGGCCATTGGATGCCCCATTCCACGGCCGGTTCGATGCTCCCGCGCCAGGTGCTGGGTATGCCGCTTCCGTCGCCGAAGAACAGCATGCCGACGCCGGCCCGCTCGGCCGTCCGCGCGAGTTCCATGTACATGCGTACGTCGGGGAAGTCCTGCCCGACCCACGAGCCCTGCCGGGCCCACGCCCCCTCGGTGTGGGTGAAGGAGAGGTCGAAGCCGATGTGCATGCCGTTCACCGCACGCCCTTCTTCCACAGTTCGACGACCTCGTCGGTGTCGCTGAGTACGGCCACGTTGAGTCCCAGCTGGACCAGGGCCGCGGCGTTGATGTCGAGGTCGTAGGCGGCCGTCGCGTCCCGGGGAACGACGACGGGCCAGTCCAGTTGCACGGCGTCCTGGGCGGTCGCGTCGACGCAGCACTCGCTCGTCAGGCCCACGACGGTGAGCCAGTCGCAGCCGGCCGTGTGGAGCCGCGCGTCGAGATCGGTACCGAGGAAGCCGCTGTACCCGCGCTTGACCACGCGCGGTTCGCCCTCTGCGGGCCGCACGCGGTACCACTCGGCCCCGGGCGTACCGAGGACACACGGCTCGGCCGGGCTCATGGGTGCGTCGTAGTCGCCTCCGCGCAGCCAGTTGCTCGACCGCCACGGCCGAGCGGGATCACTGCCCAACTCGACCCAGAGGACCGGTACTTCGGCCGCCCGCGCGGCGTCGACGAGACCGCCGATGCGGGTGACCGCCTGATCGAGCGCCGACAGCGCTGCATCCGTCAGGCCGTATTCGGCAAGGCAGTCGGGGTCGGCGAAGTCCCGTTGTACGTCGACCACGACGAGCGCGGGCCTGCTGCCGGGCCGGGTGAGGTGGGTGAGTTGTCTCTTCCGCAGGTCGGACATCAGGCCGCCACCTCGTCGCGCTCGCGCAGGGCGGGCAGTACGGTCTCGCCGAACAGCAGCATGTCCTCGTCGTACTCCGGGAAGATCAGCATGAGCCCGTCGAGGTCGGCCTCGCGCACGATGTACTCGATGTGATCGGTGACCGTCCGCGCCGATCCCGCGACGTACGGGGTCTGGAACGCGGCCTCACCGCCCGCGCCCTCGGCCCACGCGCGAGCCTGGTCCTCGGGCACGCCCCAGGTCCGGCGCATATGGGTGAGAGCCTCGCGGTCGAGGCCCGCGCCCCACTCCTTCACCTTCTTGGCTGCCAGCTCGTCGGTCTCGTCCTGGACGACGGTGAGCATCGAGTAGGTCTTGCATACCCGGCCGCCCGCCTTCGCCCGCTGGTGGACGTCCGCCGAGAGCTTCCGCATCTCGTCGAGGCTTTCGGCGGCGAGGAAGGCGCCGTCGGCGTACGTGGCCTGGAAGCGGCGAGCCTCCTCCGACCGGCCTGCGTTGATGATGGTCGGGCGGGTGGCCGGATGCGGGCGGGACTCGCAGTCGACGAGGTCGAAGTACGGCGTGTGCATGGTGACGGAGTCCTCGGTCCACAGCCGGGTGACCGCCTCCGTCCACAGCTCCGTCATCTCGTAGCGGTCCGCGTGGCTGAGCTGGGGGTCCCACTCCCCGAACTGCTCGAACTCTCCCACGTAGGAGCCGTTGACGATGTTCATGCCGGCGCGGCCGCCGGAGATGTCCTGGAGGGTGGTGAACATCTTCGCCGCGATGGCGGGGTTGTGGACGTTGGCGTGCAGGGTCGCCCAGATCTTGACCCGGCTGGTCGCCTCGGCGAGCGCCGCCATCATCGTCATCGATTCCAGCGAGCGGCCCCAGTGGTCGGTGCTGCCGCCGAAGCCGCGCCACTTGGCCATCGACATGATGAAGTCGAGGCCGATGGTCTCCGCGTGCAGGGCCGCGCGCTTGTTCCACGCGTAGGTCGCCTCGGGGTGTGGAGCGGTCGTGGACAGCATCCATCCGCCGTTCCCGATGGGGAGGAAGATTCCGTACTCTTTCGCGGACACGTTGGTGGGCCTTTCCGTGAGATTTCTGCTGCCGCGTGGGGAGGCCGGGAGCCGTGCGGGCTGTCCCGGCACGATGCGGCTACGGGGCGGGCCAGACAAGCTTGTCGGCGGTGTGGATGTTCGTCACGGGGGAGGTGTCGAACCATCCCTCGGCCTGGGCGGCGGTCACGCTGTCGGGCACGATCTTGAACTGGTGCAGCATGTCGACGAGCCCCGCGACGTTCTTGGGGTCGATGGCGCCGAACGGCTGTCCGGACGTCGGGTTGTCCTTGGCGATCTGTGTCTCGGTCTTCCAGATGGTCGCGTTCAGTTTCTTGTCGTACGTCGGTCCGGACAGCTCGGCCGCGTATCCGACGCACTCGGCGATGTGTTTGTCGTCGGCCGAGCAGTAGTCGTAGGCGTGCAGCGCGGCGCGCAGGATGTCCTCGACGGTGTGCGGGTTCGCCTTGGCGAACTTCGGGTTCACCGCCATCGCGCCGAGCGAGCTCGGGACGCCGTAGTCGACCGGCTTCCACACGGTGACGTCGTCGCCGACCGCCTTGAGCTGGTTGGGCTCGTTCGAGACGAATCCTGTGAGCGCTTCGAGGCCGCCCTGCCTGCGCGGCAGTACGGAGGGGTCGTACCCCTGCTTGACCAGCTTGAGTGAGTCCCAGTCGACTCCGGCCTTGACCATCATCGCCCTGACGCCGGCGGGTACGAAGCCCTTGTGGCCGACGACCTTGCCGTCGAGCTGGGTCAGGTCGGTGATGTCCTTGTTCGTCATCAGGATCTCGAGGCCGGCGTCCGAGTACGAGGAGATGCCCGTGATGTCGATCCCGTTGGCCCGGGCCTGGATGACGTCCTGCTGGGAGACGGGACTCACGGTCGCCTGGCCGCTGGCGAGCAGCTTGGTGTTCTGAGCCGTGTCGCCGGTGCCGGGCTTGAGGTCGACGTCGAGGCAGAGGTCCTTGAAGTAGCCGAGCTTGTCGGCGGCGATGTACTCGAGGATCGACACCGACGACTGGTACTGGTAGCCCGACAGGTAGGTGATCTTGCCGGCGGCCTTGTTCTCGGCGCAGCGGTCGGCGGAGATCGCGGAACCTTCCGAGCCTGTCGAGGTGCTGTCTTCGGAGTCCGAGCCGCATCCCGCGAGGCCGGCCGTCAGCGTGACGGCGGCGAGGGAGGCGAGTCCGGATCTGATGAGGCGGTACTGCTTGGGCGACAGGGATGACATGGGTGACTCCAAACTGGCGATGGGTGCCGGGGAAGGGGGTGGATGAGGGCATGGGTCGCCGAGCGCCCCGCCCTCGCGGGCCACGGGTGGAGCGATGTGAGGGTAAGTCGGTGTGAGGGCGCGTCAGTTGTGCGCGCTGTCGTGCCAATGGAGCACGCGGCGCTCGACCAGCGTCACGACGAGCAGCAGCAGTACGCCCATGACCGCGAGGACGAGGATCGAGGCGTATACGACCGGCAGCTGGTTCATCGACGAGGCCACGCTGATCGCGGTGCCGAGGCCGCGGGTCGATCCTGACGCAGACATCTCGGCCACCACGGCGCCGACGATCGACAGCGGGAAGACGATGCGCAGCGCGGCGAACACGTACGGCAGCGCGTTGGGGATGCGCACGTGCCGCAGTAGCTCGAAGCGACTGGCGTCCATCGTCTGGTACACCTGCAGCACCTGCTGCGGCACGGACCGCAGACCGGCCGCGGTGTTGATGAGGATCGGGAAGAAGCAGATCAGACCGGCGATGACGAGCTTGGGCAGCGGGCCGAAGCCGAAGGCCACGACCAGCGCCGGTGCGATCGCCACGAGCGGGGTGACGTTGAGGACGACGGCGATCGGCATGACCGCCCGGCGCACCAGGGGGAGTTCACTGGTCAGCACCGCGAGGACGAACGCGGCGACGAACCCCATCGCGAGGCCGGCCACCGCCTCGCCCAGGGTGACCAGGGCGTTGTCGACGTAATAGCCGAACTGCGTGGCGAGCGAGCTGCCGATGTCCGGCAGCGGCGGCAGCAGGTACGGCAGTTCCTCGGCTCCCCACTGCCAGAGGGCGGCGAGGATCGCCAGCATCACGAGGAGGGGCGACCAGACGGACGGGCGGATCCACGCGATCCGGGACCTCGGGTGGCTGAGGCTGAAGCGCGACGGTTCGACGGGCGGCTCCGTCTCGGTCGCCGGGGCGGCGGTGCGTTCGTCGGCTACGGTCATGTCCTCACGCCCCACTCATGCGGCTTCGCCGTGCCAGGCACGGCGAAGGCGGTCTCGGATCAGGTCCTCGTACTCGTGGAAGCGGCGCTCCCCGAAGAGGCGTTCACCGCGCGGCCGGGGCAGGTCGACGTCGATGGTGTCCACGATGCGGCCGGGGTGCGGGGCCATGACGACCACGGTGTCGGAGAGCCGGACGGCCTCGGGGACGGAGTGGGTGACGAACAGGACCGTCGTCTTCAACTCGTCCCAGAGATCGAGCAGTTGGTCCTGCAGGCTCTCCCGAGTGAATTCGTCGAGCGCCGAGAAGGGCTCGTCCATGACGAGCACGTCGGGCCGCAGGCCGAAGGCGCGCACGATCGCGGCACGCTGCCGCATACCGCCGGACAGCTCCGCCGGGAGCTTGTGCATGGCCTCGCCGAGACCCGCCTTGACGAGGAGTTCCCGCATGTCGGGGGCGGAGGGCGCGGCGTCCCGCTCGGCGAAGCCGGCGATGCGCTCGCGGCGCCCGGCGGCACCCTTGTTGATCTTCTGCGGCAGTGTGACGTTCCGCAGCACGGACAGCCAGGGCAGCAACGCCGGGCTCTGCGGTACGAGGCCGATCAGCTTGGCGGCGCACGCCTTCGCCGGCGGGACACCGTGCACCCGCACCTCGCCGTGGTCGGGTTGCTCAAGGCCGGCGACGAGGCGCAGCAGTGTCGACTTGCCGCAGCCGCTGGGGCCGATGAGGCTGACGAAGCGGCCGGACGGCACCGTCAAATGGACGTCGTCGAGGGCATTGGTCGCGGAGGACCCGAATCCGTAGACCCGGTGCACCGACCGCAGTTCAAGTGCTGGCGTACCAGTCACCTTCACGCTCCCATCCATGTAGCGAGCACGAAGGCCCGGTCCTGGAAGTCGGAGAGCGTGCGTAGCGAGTGCGGGTGACTGCCACGCGGAAATCCGCTTAGGTGTCCCCGACCGTAGGAGCCTTGTGTTTCGCTCCGCCGCTCCGGTTTGTTTCGCGGGCCTTACGTTCGGTCTTGCAGCGTTACGGCCGTGTTGCCGTCGAAGACGTAGATCTCGATCCCGAGGTCCGCCGCCGCGCGTGCCACCCAGCCGCCGAGCGCCTGCACGACCAGCTCGGTGATGAGGAGCGCTGAGCGCTCGGCGGTCGGTACAGAGTCCCGCAGCCAGAGCAGCTTGAACATGTCCGCCATGACCTTGTTGCGGTAGGCGGGCTTGTACGCGCCCTGATTGCTGACGAGCTGAACGAGTACGCGGCCCGCGTCGTCGATCCCTTCGACCTCGACGCGGCTGCCGTCGGGCAGCATGAGCGGCTTCGGGCGCAGCCTGGTGCCGAGCCGGTCGCCGAGGGCGAGCAACATACGGCGTTCGATGGAGCCCTCGGCGAACCGGCTCCACTCGTTGGGGGCGTCAAGGACTGTCAGGTGCACCTGCCGGAGTCTAGGAAACGCCGGTTTCCCAGGTGTTTCAGGAGCGACGACGCCGGTGATCTCGTGTCCCCGGCTGCGTGCCTCGGCGGCGATCCGGCTGCGATACCTAGTTCCTGTTGGAAACTATTCGCTTGAGGATCTGCTGACGCCCCGGGCGACCGACCACTGACTCCTGCTGCGACGTTGATTCGCGAGTGACAGCACACGCGTGGGGCCCGTCCGCGACGGACGGGCCCTTCACGCTGGTAGGCGCCCGGCCTCCCTCATCGCCGGTCGCTCATGCTGAACCCGCCCGCGATCGCGGGCAGCGGGCAGTGGGCCCGCTCCCGCCCGCGCACCTGACCGGCTCAGCCCCTCACTCGCGCACCGCCCCCTTGGTGGCGTCCGCGATGAAGCTGCGGGCGAACAGGGAGAAGACCAGCACCAGCGGCAGTACGGCGAGCAGTACGCCGGCCATCACCATGGCGTAGTCCTGCCGGCCGTGCGAGACATTGAGCTGGGAGAGGGCGACCTGCAGGGTCACCCTGTCGGGGTTGACCAGGGCGACGAGCGGCCAGACGTAGTCGTTCCACGCGGCGACGAAGGTGTAGATGCCGAGGAAGGCGAGCCCCGGCCGGACGGCCGGCAACCCGACGTGCCAGTACTGCCGGAAGAAGCCGCAGCCGTCCATGCGGGCGGCGTCGATGAGTTCGTCGTGAATGGCGCCGATCATGTACTGACGCATCCAGAAGATTCCGAAGGCGTTCGCTGTCGCCGGAAAAATGACGGCCTTGAGTGAGCCCAGCCAGCCCAGCTCCGCCATGATGAGGTACTGGGGAATGATCGCGAGCTGGAGAGGCAGCATGAAGATGCCCATCAGCATCGCGAACAGGACGCGTCTGCCGGGGAATTCGTATTTGGCGAAGGCGAACGCCGCCAGAGAGTCCAGGAGTAGAACGAGCGCTGTCGTGCTCACGGCCACAATGACCGTGTTGAACATCGCCCCGAAGAAATCGATGCTGTCCAGCAACCGCTGGATATTGTCGAACAGATGAGACCCGAAGGTGAGCTTCGGCGGGTATTTGGTGATGTCCTGCGTCGTGTTGGTCGCCATCACGATGGTCCAGTAGAACGGGAACATCGAGATCAGGACCCCGGCCATCAGGATCACATGGAGGAGCAGTCCTCTGACGGTCGTGGGCCGGCGGACACGGAGTGCCTTCACACCTTCCTCCTTCCTTGGACGACGCGCCAGTTGATGACCACGAACAGCAGGATGACCAGGAAGAAAGCCCACACGATCGCGGCGGCATAACCGAAGTTGTTGTTGTCGAAAGCCTGGTGGTAGAAGTACAGAAGTGTGGTCAGTCCGGCCTGTCCCGGGCCGCCAGAATTCGGATTGTTGGCCGCGTTGCTGCCGAACAGGACCTGGGGCTCGGTGAAGCTCTGCAGGCCGTTGACCGTCGAGATGATCACCGTGAACAGAATGATCGGGCGCATCATCGGAACGGTGATGGAGAAGAAGGTCCGTACCGGCCCCGCGCCGTCGAGCTTGGCCGCCTCGTAGACATCTGAGGGAATCGCCTGCAGGCCGGCGAGGTAAATGATCATGTTGTAGCCGGTCCACTGCCAGGTCATCAGCATCGCGATGACCGCTTTGATCGTCCACTCGTTGTTCAGCCAGGGGACCGACGGCACGTTCACCGCCTGCAATACCGCGTTGACGACGCCGTACCGGTCGCTGAAGGCCGAGAAGAAGAAGATGGAGACCGCGACCACAGAGGTGACGTTCGGTACGAAGTAGGCGACGCGGTAGAAGCTGGTGAGGCGGCGCGTGGAATTCAGCAGGGTGGCCAGAACCAGCGCCATGAACAGCATGGGGAACGTGGCGAACACCCAGATCACCAGGGTGTTCCGCAGCGCCAGCCAGAAAGTGGGGTCGTCGAGCAGGAAGCGGAACTGGTCGAACCCGACGAAGGTCTTCTCGCCGATGCCGTCCCAGCGCTGGAACGCCAGGTACAGCGAATAGATCATCGGGAAGAACAGGAAGGTCAGGAACAGCAGGAAGAACGGCGACACCGCCACGTACTGCGGCCAGAAGGACAGAAGCCGCCGCAGCCCCCGGCGCCGAGCGGGCCGTCCGGTACTCCGGTCGATCCGGCGGTGCTTCTGAGGAACCTCGGGCGCTGCGGCGGGTCCGGCCGTGGGGGGTGCTGCCACGTCAGCTCACGCCCTGCTGCTTGGCGATCTGCTTGGCCTGCTCGACGGCGTCCTTCCAGGCGTCGTCCGGCTTCTTGCCCTTCGACTCGATGCTGGTCAGCTCGTTGTAGTACGGCACGGCCACCGCCGCGTTGGCCGGAGCCTCGTAGAAGGCCGGAACCTTCTCGGCGGCCGGGCCGAACACCTCGATCGTCTTCTGACCGCCGAAGAACGGGTCGCCCTCGGTCAGGGCGGGCAGCTCATAGGCGGCCGGGGCCGAGGGGAACAGGGCCGCGTCCGTGAAGCCGCGGCCCTGGTTCTCCGGGCTGAGCAGCCACTTGATGATCTCGAAGGCGACTTCGGGGTTACGGCACTCCTTGGGCAGGGCCAGGAAGGAGCCGCCCATGTTGGAGGGCCCGCCGGGCAGGGGAGCGACCCGCCATTTGCCCGCGGTGTCCGGTGCCATGTCCTTGACGTCCAGCGCCATCCAGGCGGCACCCAGCTGGGTGGCCACGGACCCGTCGGCCACGGCGGCCTTCAGGCTCTCATCGTTGATCTTGGCGTCGGCGCCGGATTCGTAGAGGCGCACGGCGAGGTCCCAGCACTTGCGGACGTGCTCCTGGTCGCCGATGAACTTGTTGTCCTCGTCGATCATGCGCTTGCTGCCCTGACCGAGGGACATGTCGAAGACGGCCGTCATGTTGTTGAGCAGAAACGCCTTGGGATACGCCTTCTGGATCTCGGCGCCGATCGCGAAGTAGTCCTCCCAAGTGGATATCTCAGCGGCCACCTTGGCGGGATCCGTGGGCAGTCCGGCCTTCGCGAACATGTCCTCGCGGTAGTACATCGCGGTCGGACCGATGTCGATCGGGAAGCCGATCTGCTTGCCGTCCTGGGTCTGTCCCTGCTTCAGCTTCCAGCCCAGGTACTCCGAGGCGATCTTGTCGGCCCCCAGGGTGTTGAGGTCGATGAACCGGTTGGCGTTGGGCAGGAAGGAGGCGATGTCCTCGCCCTTGATCCCGGTGATGTCCGGTACGAAGCTGCGGCCGTTCATCGTGGTGAGCAGCTTCTGCTTGAAGGTGCCGCCGATGACCGAGGACTTCAGCGTCACGTCGGTGAACTGCTTCTTGGCGTCCGCCACGACCTTGTCGCTGAGGCCACCGCCCCAGTACCACAGGGTCAGGTCCTTGCCGTCCTTCGTACCGCTGCCGCTGTCCGAGCCGCCGCACGCGGCGGTGACTCCGGCGCCCGCCGCGACGAGCAGGGCCGTCTGGACGAACCGTCTACGGGACAGATCCACTTTCGTTCTCCTACTGTTCGACGTGATCGGTGACCGCGGGCGTTTCACCCGGGCACCGGCCGTGCTGTGTCCGGGACAGGGATCCGCCCGGGCCCGGGGGCGTCGGGCCGGCGGGCGCCCCGTGCGCCGGCCGGTTCGAGCCGCTCCTGGCGGGCGCGGTCCCGCCGTGGGACCGGGACCGGTTCTCAGGGCTGTGGTGTCGCAGGGCGTGAGGCATGAGCGCTTCCCCTCCCCGGAGCCGCCGACGGCGAGTGGCAGCCTGCTGCCTTTTGCTCAGGAAGTACCGGTGCAGTGATTACATCTGCTCGAAGTACGCAGAAGCTTGCACCTTGTGCGCAGGTCTGGCAAGACTCAATCTCCATCCTGCGTGAGTTTGATTGAACTTGGAGGATCGAGTGACCGCCATGGTTCCCGACCGCCGACATGAATGGATCTTGCGAGCGCTGCGCTCGGACGGCCCGACCGCCGTCGTCGCCCTCGCCGAGAGGCTGGGTGTGAGTCAGGCGACGATCCGCCGTGACCTGGCACAACTGGAGGACGAGGGCCTGCTGAGACGGGTCCACGGCGGCGCGATGCCGACCGAGGGCGGAGACGAACCCTTCACGGAGGTGGCAACCGTACGGGCGGCGGCGAAGGACACCCTCGCGGACAAGTGCGCCGACCTCGTCAGCGACGGTGAGATCCTCCTGCTCGACATCGGCACCACGACACACCGGTTGGCACGCCGCCTGCGCGGCCGCGACCTCACCGTGATCACCAGCAGTCTCGCCGTGTACGAGGAACTGGCCGACGATCCGTGCGTCCGGCTGGTGATGCTCGGCGGAGCCGTCCGGCGCAACTACCGCTCGCTGGCCGGCTTCCTCACCGAGGACAATCTCCGGCAGATCCACGCCGACCGGCTGTTCCTGGGCACCAGCGGCATTCGCCCGGACGGCCAGGTCCTGGACACCACCTCCGTGCAGGTACCGGTGAAGCGGGCCATGATCGCCGCCAGTGAACAGGTGGTACTGGTGGCGGACGCCGGAAAGTTCCCCGGCACCGGTATGGCCCGGGTGTGCGGGCCCGACAGCCTCGACCTGGTGGTGACCAACGCGCCCACGGACCCGGCGACTCGCAGCGCACTGCAGGCGGCCGGAGTCGAGGTGGCCGAGGTGTGAGAACGATGCCCTGAGCCCCGTCAGAAGCGCCCGCTTCCGCTGTTCAGCCCGAGCGCAGAACTCGCAGAATCAGTTGGTGTCGTCGCTCAGCCAGCACGCGCTAGACACTACTCGTCAAACACAATCATCTTCATGCGCGTTATTGCAGAAGTTTTTTCCATTTTCTACGTAGGTGATCCAGTGCTCCTCCGCTTTTCGTGCAGACTTTTGAAGCGCCCATCCTCAGTCGGTCCATCGCCTTCCTTGTCGCAGACGCTGTACCAAAGCGCCATGGCCTGGTCACACTGGCAGCGTGAACGTGGATCACATGGGCGACCCCGGACTCTTCGGCCCCGACTCGGTCACCTGGCAACTGCACAGCGACCCGATGATGTGGGTCGCCGGAGTCCGCGCGCTCTACCTCCAGGCCCTGCACCCGCGCGCGGTGCGCGGCGTCATGCAGAATTCCGACTTTCGCAAGGACGCCTGGGGCCGGCTGATGCGTACGGCCAACTTCGTCGGGACGACGACGTACGGCACGACTCAGGCGGCCGAGAAGGCAGGCGCCCGGGTCCGCAAGATCCACGCCATGCTCACCGCGACCGACCCCGACACGGGCGAGCGCTACCGGATCGACGAACCCGAGCTGCTGCTCTGGGTGCACTGCGCCGAGATCGACTCCTACCTCGATGTCGCGCGCCGCTCCGGGATCCGCCTCACGGACGCGCAGGCCGACCGCTATATCGGCGAACACCGCGAGAGTGCCCGGCTGGTGGGCCTCGACCCCGAGGACGTACCCGCCGACCAGGACCGACTCGCCGCGTACTTCGAGAAGATACGGCCCGAGCTGGCCGCCGGAGACGAGGCACGGGACGTCGACGACTTCCTGCGCCGGCCGCCGACGCCCGCGCTGCTCGTCCCGGCACGCGAACTGCTGTGGCGGGGCGTGGCAGAGGTGGCGTACGCCTCACTGCCACCGTTCGCCCATGAGTTGTACGGACGATCCGCACCGTCGCGCGAGGCGGTGAACCTTCAACTGCGCTTCACCGGCATCATGTTGCGCAGGATTCCCGCACGCGTGCGCTGGCAACTCCCGCCCAAGCACATTATCCGCGCCATGTCACGGCTCGGCCCCGGCTCCCGACCGGCCCCGTACAAACTCGGACGATAGCTCGCCATACTGGACGGGCCAGGGGAGGGCGGGGACACACGACGGGGGCGGTCGCAGGAAATGGGGGAGACCAGGCTGATCCAGGGCCGGTACCGGCTGCTCGACCTGATCGGTCGCGGCGGCATGGGCGAGGTGTGGCGTGCGCGCGACGAGTCGCTGGGCAGACAGGTCGCCGTCAAGTGCCTCAAACCACTGGGCCATCATCATGACCAGTCCTTCACCCGTGTCCTGAGAGAGCGGTTCAGGCGCGAGGCCCGCGTGGCCGCCGCCCTTCAGCACCGCGGGGTGACCGTCGTCCATGACTTCGGCGAGTCCGACGGCGTGCTCTATCTCGTCATGGAGCTGTTGGACGGGCGGAACCTCAGCCAGCTCCTGGAGGACAACAAGCATCATCCGCTGCCGGTCGCGGACGTCGTGGAGATCGCCGACCAGGTGTCCGCCGCTCTCGCCTACACGCACCAACAGGGCATCGTGCACCGAGACTTGAAGCCCGCGAACATCATGCGGCTCACCGACGGCACGGTGAAGATCTGCGACTTCGGCATAGCCCGCCTCGGCCACGACATCGGTTTCACGGCCCGCCTCACCGGCACGGGCATCGCGATGGGCACCCCGCACTACATGTCGCCGGAGCAGATCAGCGGCGTGACCGTCGACGAGCGCAGCGACCTCTACTCGTTCGGCTGCGTACTGTACGAGATCGCCACCGGGGCGCCGCCGTTCGACCTCGACGACGCCTGGGCCGTACTCGTAGGCCACCGGGACACGCCTCCCGAGCCGCCGCGCCGCCACCGCGCCGAACTCCCCGAGTACGTCGAGGAGATCATCCTGCACCTGCTGGCCAAGGAGCCCGAGCAACGCCCGCACAATGCCCGCGAGTTGAGCCACCGCATCAGCGCGGCCCGCACCACACCGGCGTACGTGCCGACCGTGGCCTCTCCTCCCGTGCGCCGTCAGGCGCCGGAGCCGGCTGCCGCCGGCGAACCGCGACTGCCTTCCTGGACCCGCGGCATGACCACCGGCCACAAGGCGACAGGGGCGGGCCTGCGGACCACGCCGCCGGACGCCGCGGCGGGCCTGACCGGTGACTGGATCGCCCGCAGTGACACCCGCTTCGCCCGGGAGCCCGTTCAGGTCGAACGGCCCACTCCCTCACCGGAGTTGATCAGCACCCTCACCGGCCGGCACAACGCGGGCCTGAGCCTGGGGCGCCTCGGCCGCTGGGCGGAGGCGGGCGAGGTGCACCGCGCGGTCGCGGCCGAACGCGAGCACGCGCTGGGACCCGACCACCCCGACACCCTCGCCAGCCGGTACGAGGTCGCCTTCACCCTCAGCCGCACCGGCCGCCCCGCCGATGCGCTGCGCGAGTACACGCGCGTGGCCGATTCCAGGGAGCGCGTCCTCGGGCCCGACCACCCGGACACGCTGGCCGCGCGGCAGGAAATGGCGTACGTACTGGGGCAGTTGGGCCGCCACTTCGAGGCGCACCAGGCGTACACGACGGTGCTCGCCGCCCGGGAGCGCGCCATGGGATCCGACCACCCCGACACCCTGCGCTGCCGCCACAACCTCGCCTTCAACCTCAGCAGGCTCGGGCGCCTGGAGGACTCGTACCGCATGGCCCTGGACGTGGCCGCGGCCCGCGCGCGGGTGCTCGGCCCGAACCATCCCGACACCCTCGTCACCCGGTACGAAGTGGCCTACGCGCTCGGCCAGTTGGGCCGCTGGCCGGAAGCGCTCCAGACCTACCAGGAGGTCGCCGAGGCCCGTGCGGGGGCCCTCGGACCCGACCACCCCGACACGCTCGCCGCGCGCTACGAGGTCGGCATCAGCCTCGGTCGGCTCGGCCGCAGCGCCCAGGCCCTGACGCTGTACCGCGACCTGATCGACGACCGCACCCGCGTCCACGGCCCCGCCCACCCCGAGACGCTGCGCGCCCGGCACGGCCTCTGCGTCAACCTCGGCCGGCTCGGCCGCTGGGAGGAGGCACTCGCGGAGTCCCGCGACGTGTGCGCCATCCGCGAGCGCGTCCTCGGCGCCGATCACCCGGACACCCTGGTCAGCCGCCGCGAGGTCGCCGTCGGCCTCGGCTGGCTCGGCCGCTGGGCCGACGCCCTCACCGAGTACCGCCGCGTCGCCACCGCCCGCGAACAGGTCCTGGGCGCCGACCACCCCGACGCCCTCGCCAGCCGCAACGACGAGGCCCACTGCCTGGAACAACTCGGCCGCGGCGCGGAGGCGGTGGAGCTCTACCGGAGGGTGGCGGCCTTGCGGCAGCGGGCGTCCGGCCACTGAAGCCGTGAGGCCGCTGAGCCGTGCGGCCAGTGCCCCGCTCGGGTGCCCGCCGCCTGCCGCGTATCTCTGGCCGAGCCAGATCACCGCGTGTTACGAAGGGGCATGCCTGCACTCAAGGGACACGAGGAATTCGACGCTGTGATCGTCGGCGGTGGCCACAACGGTCTGGTCGCCGCCGCCTACCTGGCCCGCGCGGGGAAGTCCGTACTGCTACTGGAACGGCTGGGGAACACCGGGGGCGCCGCCGTGTCCAGCCGGCCGTTCGCCGGGCTCGACGCACGCCTGTCCCGGTACTCGTACCTGGTCAGCCTGCTGCCCCGGAAGATCGTGCGGGATCTCGGCCTCGACTTCCGGGTGCGCGGGCGCACCGTGTCCTCGTACACGCCCGCCGAACGCGAAGGACGGCCGACCGGACTGCTCGTCGGTGGCGGCGAACGGCGCACCCGCGAAGCCTTCGCGCGGCTCACCGGTTCGGACCGCGAGTACCGGGCCTGGCGGCGCTTCTACGCCATGACCGGCCGCGTCGCCAAGCAGGTCTTCCCCACCCTCACCGAGCCCCTGCCCACGCGCGACGAACTCAGCAGCCGCATCGACGACGCGGAGGCCTGGCGGGTTCTCTTCGAGGAACCGATCGGTGTGGCCGTCGAGGAGACCTTCGCCGACGATCTCGTACGCGGCGTCGTGCTCACCGACGCGCTCATCGGCACCTTCGCGGACGCCCACGATCCCTCCCTGCGGCAGAACCGCTGCTTCCTCTACCACGTGATCGGCGGCGGCACGGGCGACTGGGACGTACCGGTCGGCGGCATGGGCGCCCTCAGCGACGTGCTGGCCGGAGCCGCCCGCGCCGCGGGCACCGTCATCGCGACCGGGCACGACGTGGTCCGGGTGCAGAGCGACGGACACGCCGCCGAGGTCACGTACCGGACCGAGGACGGAGAAGGCGTCGTCGCGGCCCGGCACGTCCTCGTGAACGCCTCGCCCCAGGAACTCGCGAACCTCACCGGCGAGGAGCCGCCCGCCCCCGCCGAGGGCGCCCAGCTCAAGGTGAACATGCTGCTCAAGCGACTGCCGAGACTCCGCGACCCCTCCGTCGATCCCCGCGAGGCGTTCTCCGGGACCTTCCACATCGCCGAGGGATACGAGCAGTTGGCGACCGCCCACGCACAGGCAGCGTCCGGCGAGCTGCCTGCCGCACCGCCCTCCGAGATCTACTGCCACTCCCTCACGGACCCCACGATCCTGGGCCCCGATCTGGTCCAGCAGGGTTATCAGACCCTCACCCTCTTCGGCCTGCACACACCGGCCCGGCTCTTCGCCCACGACAACGACGCCGTACGCGAAGAACTGCTCAAGTCGACCCTCGCCCAACTGGACGCCCACCTGGCCGAACCGCTCGCCGACTGCCTGGCCACGGACGCGGCCGGCCTGCCCTGTATCGAGGCGAAGACCCCCCTCGACCTGGAACGCGACCTGAGGCTGCCCGGCGGCAACATCTTCCACCGCGACCTCGCCTTCCCCTATGCCCAGGAAGGCACCGGCCGCTGGGGCGTGGAGACCCGGCACGCGAACATCCTGCTGTGCGGCGCGGGCGCCGTGCGGGGCGGCGGAGTGAGCGGGGTGCCGGGGCACAACGCGGCGATGGCGGTGCTGGAGGATCAGTAGCGGGGGTGAGGGCTTCTGATCAGTTGTCGGACGGCGTCCAGCCCGCCGCCGCTATGCGTGCTGCGTCCGCCGGTCTGGACTCGTCGAAGACGACGCGGTCGCCGTCCTCGACACGCAGAGCGTCCACGTACACGCCGCGGCCGACGTAGAGCTGGTCCGTCGTATACCGCCACCGCAGCAGGACCTGGGGGGCCGCAGCGAGGTCCGCGGTGAGCCGGTGCCAGGCCCGGCCCGACCAGCCGGTCACCGAACCCGCCGGATGTTCCTGTGCCCCCTCTCCGTGGCGCCGCGTCGTGAACGGGACCGGCTGCCACGTCGTGCCGCCGTCCGCCGAGGACTCCAGGAACAGGGCGTCCGACCGGGGTTCGGTGTCCCACCACAGGGCGCAGCGCAGCCGGCCGCCGGTGGGGACGGCGAGCGCGGGGAGCGTGAGCGTCGCGGACGTCGCGGTCGCCATGCCGGAGAACCAGGCCGTACGCCCTCGCGCGGGCCGCACCGGGACGGCCCGTGCCAGATTGTTCGCGGCGGCGACCCGGGGAGCGGAGCCGGATCGCCAACTGCGTACGGGATGAACGGAGTTGCCGAGCACGATCAGGAAGGAGTCGGTCGTCGGGTCGAGGACCATCGACGTGCCGGTGAAACCGGTGTGCCCTGCGGTGCGCGGGGTGGCCATCGCGCCCATGTACCAGTGCTGGTAGAGCTCGAAGCCGAGGCCGTGCTCGTCGCCGGGAAAGGCCGTGTTGAAGTCGGTGAACATCAGCTCCACCGACTCGGGCTCCAGGATCCGGGCCCTGCCGTACGAGCCGCCGTTGAGGAGCGTACGGCCCAGGACCGCGAGGTCCCACGCCGTGGAGAAGACGCCCGCGTGGCCCGCGACCCCGCCCAGGCTGTACGCGTTCTCGTCGTGCACCTCGCCCCACACCAGGCCGCGGTCGATCCCGGACCAGGGCTTGCGGGCGTCCTCCGTGGCGGCGATCTTCGGCTTCCAGGAGGCGGGCGGGTTGTAGCGAGTGCGGTGCATCCCGAGTGGAGCGGTGATCTCGCTTCGGAGCAGTGCATCCAGAGGGTGACCGGTGATCTCCTCCAGGACCAGCTGGAGCGAGATCAGATTGAGGTCCGAGTAGAGGTACTTGGTGCCCGGCGGGTCGACCGGCGCCTCGTTCCAGATGAGTTGGAGCTTCTCCTCGTACGTCGGCGCGTTGTAGAGCGGGATCCAGGCGCGGAACCCGGAGGTGTGCGTGAGGAGCTGACGGATCGTGATGTTCTGCTTGCCCGCACCTCCGAACTCCGGCAGATACGAGGCGACCTTCCCCTCCAGCTCCAGAGCGCCCCGCTCGATCTGCTGCACGGCCAGGATCGAGGTGAACAGCTTCGAGACCGAGGCGAGGTCGAAGACCGTGTCCTCGGCCATCGGGATCCGCTGCTCGGCGGGGAACTCCACGCCGGTGTCCGTCTTCTCATCGTACGCGGAGTAGCGGACGGCCTTGCCGATCGGCTGGTGCAGGGCGACGGTGCCGCCGCGTCCGGCGAGTAAGACGGCACCCGCGTACCAGGGGTACTTGGGGGAGGGGCCGAGGAACCTCTCGGCGTCCGCGACGAGTTGACGCAGATGCCCGGCGAGCAGGCCCGCCCGCTCGGGGGTTCCGGGCCGCAGGGTGGGCCGGCCGTGCTCGGGCGCGGCCGACGCGGGACCCGCCGGGAAAGGCACGAGGGCCAGTGCGCCGCCCAACGCCAGGGTCTTTCCGACGAGTTGGCGACGGGTCAGTCCGCCGCTGCTGGCTCTGCCCGTTCTGCCCGCTGCGTCTTCGGTCATCGAGAAGCCTCCCGTAGCGAGTCGTCGCCGCTTGAAAGTATCTTGCCCCGCTTGAGGGAGAACTGACGTACCTCGCAGAAATCTGACGGCGCATCAGAAAAAGTCTTCCCTCGTCCGGAGGACTGCGGCATCCTGCGGCCATGCAGACGGAGCTGAGCAAGAAACTGGGAGTCGAGCACGCCATTTTCGGCTTCACGCCGTTCCCCGCCGTCGCCGCGGCCATCAGCCGGGCCGGCGGATTCGGTGTGCTCGGCGCGGTCCGCTACACCGCCCCCGACGACCTCAAACGCGACCTCGACTGGGTCGAGAAACATGTCGACGGCATGCCGTACGGCCTGGATGTCGTCATGCCCGCCAAGAAGGTCGAAGCCCCGAACAATCAGACACTGACCGAGGCCGATGTCGAGGCGATGATCCCCGAGGCGCACCGGCAGTACGTCAAGGACACCCTGGCCAAGTACGGCGTACCGGAACTCGCCGAGGGCGAGGCCTCCGGCTGGCGTATCACCGGCTGGATGGAGCAGGTGGCCCGCAACCAGCTCGACGTCGCCTTCGACTATCCGATCAAGTTGCTGGCCAACGCGCTCGGTTCACCGCCCGCCGATGTCATCACGCGGGCGCATGACCAGAGCGTCCTTGTCGCCGCGCTCGCGGGCAGCGCCCGGCACGCCCGCAAGCACGCGGAGGCGGGCATCGACATCGTCGTCGCCCAGGGCTACGAGGCGGGCGGACACACCGGTGAGATCGCGTCGATGGTGCTCACGCCCGAAGTCGTGGACGCCGTCGATCCGTTGCCCGTACTGGCGGCGGGCGGCATCGGCAGCGGACAGCAGGTGGCCGCCGCGCTCGCTCTCGGCGCCCAAGGAGTGTGGCTCGGCTCCCTGTGGCTGACCACCACCGAGGCCGATATGCACTCGCGTGCCGTGACCCGGAAACTTCTCGCCGCCGGATCCGGTGACACGGTCCGCTCGCGTGCGCTGACCGGGAAACCCGCACGGCAGCTGCGTACTGAATGGACCGACGCCTGGGACGACCCGAACGGGCCCGGCACGCTCCCCATGCCGCTCCAGGGCCTGTTGGTCGCCGAAGCCCTCTCCCGGATCCAGAAGTACGAGGTGGAGCCGCTGCTCGGCACGCCCGTCGGGCAGATCGTCGGCCGGATGAACAGCGAGCGCAGTGTCCAGGCCGTCTTCGACGACCTCACCCGCGGCTTCGAGCGGGCCGTCGACCGAATCAACCGGATCGCTGGAAGGAGCGAGGAGTGACCCAGGCCCCCAATGCTTCCGCCAACGGCTTCTGGGCCCAGGCAGCCGCAGACCCCGAGCGTACGGTCCTGATCGCCCCCGACGGGGAGAAGTGGACCGCCGGACGGCTGCACGCCGAGACCAACCGCCTCGTCCACGGGCTGCGTGCCGCCGGGCTCGAACGCGGCGACGCCTTCGCGGTCGTGCTGCCCAACGGAGTCGAGTTCTTCACCGCGTACCTCGCCGCCCAGCAGGCGGGCTTCTACCTCGTCCCCATCAACCACCACCTCGTCGGCCCCGAGATCGCCTGGATCGTCTCCGACTCGGGCGCCAAGGTGCTCATCGCGCACGAGCGGTTCGCCGACGCCGCACGGAACGCGGCCGATGAGGCAAAGCTGCCCCAGGGGCGGCGGTACGCGGTCGGTGCGGTCGAGGGCTTCCGGCCATACGCCCAACTCCTCAACGGACAGCCCGAGTCGGCGCCCGGCGACCGCACCCTCGGCTGGGTCATGAACTACACCTCGGGCACCACGGGCCGCCCGCGCGGCATCCGGCGCCCCCTGTCCGGCAAGCTCCCCGAGGAGGCGTATCTCGGCGGCTTCCTCGGCATCTTCGGGATCAAGCCGTTCGACGACAATGTGCACCTCGTCTGCTCGCCGCTCTACCACACGGCCGTGCTCCAGTTCGCGGGCGCGTCCCTGCACATCGGCCACCGCCTCGTCCTGATGGACAAGTGGACGCCCGAGGAGATGCTCCGCCTCATCGACACCCACCGGTGCACGCATACGCACATGGTCCCGACCCAGTTCCACCGCCTGCTGGCGCTGCCCGACGAGGTGCGGGCCCGCTACGACGTCTCCTCCATGCGGCACGCCATCCATGGCGCCGCCCCCTGCCCCGACCATGTGAAACGGGCCATGATCGACTGGTGGGGCAACTGCGTCGAGGAGTACTACGCGGCCAGCGAGGGCGGCGGAGCCTTCGCGACCGCCGAGGACTGGCTGAAGAAGCCGGGCACGGTCGGCAAGGCCTGGCCCATCAGCGAACTCGCCGTCTTCGACGACGACGGGAACAGGCTGCCGCCCGGTGAACTCGGCACCGTCTACATGAAGATGAGCACGGGCGGATTCTCGTACCACAAGGACGAGACCAAGACGAAGAAGAACCGCATCGGCGACTTCTTCACCGTCGGCGACCTCGGCTATCTCGACGAGGACGGCTATCTCTTCCTCCGCGACCGCAAGATCGACCTGATCATCTCCGGTGGCGTCAACATCTACCCGGCCGAGATCGAGTCCGCCCTGCTCACCCACCCCGCCGTCGCCGACGCCGCCGCGTTCGGCATCCCGCACGACGACTGGGGCGAGCAGGTCAAGGCCGTCGTCGAACCCGCCCCCGGCTTCACACCGGGCGAGGCGCTGGCCGCCGAGATCCTCGGCCACTGCGAACGGCAACTGGCCGGCTACAAACGGCCCAAGAGCGTCGACTTCATCGAGACGATGCCACGCGACCCCAACGGAAAGCTGTACAAGCGACGGCTGCGGGAACCGTATTGGGAGGGGCATACGCGGCCCGTATAGCTGACGTCGTGGTCACCTACCCGCGCCTGTACGCCCGCCACCGCCACGTCCCGAGTTGACCCGCTCGCGCCACCGAACGAGGATCGCGCCAGGACAGCGGCGCGAAGGAGCGGGTCATGACGGTGGCGGCGGGACGCAATGTGACGGTCGACGGGGTGCTGCGGCGCAGTGCCCGCCGGACCCCCGCCCGCGTCGCGATCAACTACGGCGAACGGACCTGGACCTACGAGGAGTTGGACGACGCCGTCTCCCGTGCCGCCCGGGTGCTGCGCGACACGGGACTCGCACCCGGCGACCGGGTCGGCGCCTACGGTCACAACTCGGACGCGTACCTGATCGGCTTCCTGGCCTGTGCGCGGGCCGGTCTGGTGCACGTACCGGTCAACCAGAACCTGACCGGTGACGACCTCGCGTACATCGTCGGCCAGTCCGGCAGCACTCTGGTCCTGGCCGATCCGGACCTCGCCGGTCAACTCCCGGACGGTGTACGAGTGTTGCCGCTGCGCGACGCCGACGACTCGCTGCTCGCGCGGCTGGCCTCCACGCCGCCGTACGACGGTGATGAGCCGCGTACCGAGGACCTGGTGCAGTTGCTCTACACCTCGGGCACCACTGCCGCGCCGAAGGGCGCGATGATGACGCATCGCGCGCTGGTGCACGAGTACCTGAGTGCGATCGCCGCCCTCGATCTGAGCGCCGGCGATCTGCCCGTGCACTCGCTGCCGCTCTACCACTCGGCGCAGATGCATGTGTTCCTGCTGCCGTATCTCGCGGTCGGCGCCCGGAACACCATCCTCGACGCGCCCGACGCCGAGCAGATCTTCGACCTGATCGAGACCGGGCGGGCGGACAGCCTGTTCGCCCCGCCCACCGTGTGGATCGGGCTGTCGAACCGCCCCGACTTCGCCACCCGCGACCTGAGCGGGCTACGCAAGGCGTATTACGGGGCGTCGATCATGCCCGTGCCCGTACTGGAACGCCTGAAGGAGCGGCTGCCCAAGCTGGCCTTCTTCAACTGCTTCGGGCAGAGCGAGATCGGCCCGCTGGCCATGGTTCTCGGGCCGCACGAGCACAAGGGACGGATGGATTCCTGCGGGCGTCCGGTGCTCTTCGTCGAGGCGCGGCTCGTGGACGAGTCCGGCAAGGATGTGCCGGACGGGGAGCGGGGCGAGATCGTCTATCGATCGCCGCAACTGTGCGAGGGCTACTGGGACAAGCCCGAGGAGACGGCCGGGGCCTTCCGTGACGGCTGGTTCCACTCCGGGGATCTCGCCGTGCGCGACGCCAACGGGTACTTCACCGTGGTCGACCGGGTGAAGGACGTGATCAACTCCGGTGGTGTACTGGTCGCTTCGCGGCAGGTCGAGGATGTGCTCTACACGCATGACGCGGTGGCCGAGGTCGCGGTGATCGGGCTGCCGGACGAGCGCTGGATCGAGGCCGTGACCGCGGTCGTCGTCCGTCGGAGTGAGGTGACGGAGGAAGAGCTTCTCGCGTACGCCCGTGAGAAGCTCGCCGGCTTCAAGGCGCCGAAGCGGGTCCTGTTCGTGGACGAGCTGCCGCGCAACGCGAGCGGCAAGATCCTCAAGCGGGAACTCAGGGACCAGTTCCGGGACGAGCCCGCCCGAACCATCGCCCCAGGTGATTGAACGGTCGAGGCCGACGAGCCGTACACATTTCGGCGGACCCGACCACCCGGGCCCGGTCCGCCGCGCCACCAGCGGGAAACGCACGGAAGGACCTCCGGGTTGTCGAGCACCACGAACTCACCTCAGCTGCCGGACACGGACCGGACAACCCCGGACAAGGACCAGACGCCGGAGGTTCCTTCTCCGGCGGACACGCCTGATGACGCCGTTGCCGAGGCCTCTGGGCAGGACGGCGAGGCCGACGAAAGCCCCGCCGCCACGCACACCACCACTGAAGCCCCCGCCGAACCCGCCGAAGAGAAAGCCATCGCTGAACGCGCCGAACCTGCTGAAGCCGCCACCGAGGAGAAGGCCCTCGCGAGCGACGCCGACGCCCCCACGGATGCCCCGACCGACGCCCTGTCCGACGCCCCGGAGAAACCCGCCACCGCCCGCCGCTGGCGGCACAGGCACCCGGTCGCGGCGCGCTACGTCGGCTGGGCGATCACGGCCTTGTCCCTCGGCCTCGTGTGTTTCGCGCTCCTCATGCCGACCTCGATCGAAGCCTTCCGGCCAGGAATCTTCGTACGCATCCCCGTGGAGGCGATCCTCGGCGCCGGCATCCTGATCTTCCTGCCGCGCAGGCCACGAGTAGTGGCGGCGGCCCTCGCCGGTCTGGGCCTCGGCGTGCTGACCGTGCTGAACCTCCTCGACATCGGCTTCAACATGTTCCTCGGCCGAGGATTCAACGTGGTCCTCGACTGGGTTCTGTTCGACGACACGAAGGCCTACCTCGAGGACTCGATGGGCACCGGCGGCACGATCGCCGCCATCATCGGCGTCGTGGCCCTCGTCCTGGTCGTACTCGCCACGATGACGCTGGCGGTGCTCCGGCTGAGCAACGTCCTGGCCCGCGACCGCGACAAGGCCACCCGTACCACCGTGCTGGTCGGAACCGCCTGGGTCACCTGCGCGGCGCTCGGCCTCCAGCTCGCCGGCACGCCGCTTGCCGCCAGAAGCACGGTCGCCCTCGTCGAGGACCGTATGAAGCGGGTGCGCGCCACCATCAAGGACGAGGCGGCGTTCGCCAAGGAGGCCAAGAAGGACAAGTTCGGCAACACTCCGGGCGACCAGCTGCTCACCGATCTGCGCGGCAAGGACGTCATCTTCACCTTCATCGAGAGCTACGGCCGCAGCGCGATCGAGGATGAGGACATCGCACCGGGCGTGAACGCGACCCTCACCGCCAAGAACGAGGAGCTGACCAAGGCAGGGTTCGCCGCCAAGAGCGGCTGGCTCACCTCGGCGACGTACGGCGGCAACAGCTGGCTCGGCCACTCCACGTTCCTGTCGGGCCTGTGGATCAACAACCAGAACCGCTACCGCGTCGTCACCGCGGGCGAGCACCTGACCCTCACCGGGGCCTTCCAGCGCACCGGCGCCTGGCGGACGGTGGGTGTCATGCCGGGCGTCCAGAAGAACTGGCCGGAGGGCAAGTTCTATGGCCTCGACCAGGTCTACGACTCCCGGGACCTCGGCTACAAGGGCCCCAAGTTCAGCTGGTCGACGATGCCCGACCAGTACGCCCTGAAGGCCTTCGAGGAGCTGGAGCACGGCAAGAAGCAGGACAAGCCGCTGATGTCGCAGATCATCCTGACCTCCAGCCACCAGCCCTGGGCGCCCCTGCCCAAGACGGTTCCCTGGGACCAGGTCGGCGACGGCTCCGTCTACAAGGACATCCAGAAGGCCGGCAAGAAGCCCGGGGACGTCTTCTACGACTCCGAGAAGGCTACGGAGGAGTACGGCAAGTCCATCCAGTACTCCGTGACCAGCCTGATCGACTACGTGACGAAGTACGGCAGCAAGGACACCGTGCTCGTCTTCCTCGGCGACCACCAGCCGATGGCCAAGGTCAGCGGCAACAAAGCCAGCCGGGACGTGCCGATCTCGATCGTCGCCCAGGACAAGTCCGTACTGGACAAGATCGACGACTGGAACTGGACGGACGGTCTCAAGCCCGACACGGACGCCCCGGTCTGGCGGATGGATTCCTTCCGCGACCGCTTCCTGACCGCGTACGGCTCACAGCCCAATCCCTCCAAGTAGCGGCCGGAGGCTCAGCGGTTGGCCTCCACGGCCATCGACCGAGCCCACCGGTAGTCCGCCTTGCCGCTCGGGGAGCGCTGGATGGAGGCTGTGATCACCAGCTGGCGTGGGATCTTGTAGCCGGCGAGACGGGCGCGGCAGTGGGTCTGGATGTCGTCCAGGGACAGTGGCTTCGCCTCGTCGCGCAGTTGCACCACCGCCGCCACATGGTTGCCCCACTTCTCGTCGGGCACCCCGGCCACCAGCGCGTCGTACACGTCCGGATGGGCCTTGAGGGCCTGCTCGACCTCCTCCGGGTAGACCTTCTCGCCTCCGGTGTTGATGCACTGGGAGCCGCGGCCGAGGACGGTGACGACGCCCTCCTCGTCGACGGTCGCCATGTCGCCGAGGAGGACCCAGCGCTCGCCGTCCTTCTGGAAGAAGGTCTCGGCGGTTTTCTTGGGGTCGTTGTAGTAGCCGAGCGGGACGTGTCCGCGCTGCGCGACGCGGCCCGGTTCGCCGACCGCGACCGGCTCGTACGTTGCCGGATCCACCACCTGCGTACGGGAGTTGACGCGCACCCGGAAGCCCTTGTCCGGGCCGGAGTCCTCGGTCGCCGTGCCGTTGAAGCCGGACTCCGAGGAACCGAAGTTGTTGAGCAGCAGCACGTTCGGCATGAGCGCCTGGAACTGTTCGCGCACCGTGTCCGACATGATCGCACCGGAGGACGAGACGCTGAACATGGACGAGCAATCTGTGCCCTTCATCGGGCCCTTGAGGGCGTCGATCAGTGGTCGCAGCATCGCGTCGCCGACCAGCGACATGCTGGTGACCTTCTCCTTCTCGATGGTGCGCAGGACTTCCTCGGGCACGAACTTCCGGTGGATCACCACACGTTGCCCGAAGTTGAAGCCGATGAAGGCGGTGAGGGTCGACGTGCCGTGCATCAGCGGGGGAGCGGGGAAGAAGGTGATCCCGTCACCGCCGGCCGCGACCCGCTCGGCCAGCTCCTCCGGCTTCTTGACCGGCTCCCCGGTCGGGGCGCCGCCGCCCAGGCCGGAGAAGAACAGGTCCTCCTGACGCCACATCACGCCCTTGGGCATACCGGTCGTGCCGCCGGTGTAGATGATGAACTGATCGTCGGCCGAGCGCGGCGCGAAGCCCCGCTCGGCGGACCCGGAGGCCTCGGCCGCCGTGAAGTCCATCGCGGACAGTGGCGGAGCGTCCGGCGCGGGGGCCCCCACCCGCACCAGATGCCGCAGCTTCTCCGCCTGCGGCAGCGCCGCCGCCACCCGCTCGGTGAACTCTGCGTCGAAGACCAGGGCCACCAGATCCGCGTCACGATAGAGGTAGACCAACTCATCTTCTACGTAACGGTAGTTGACGTTGACCGGCACGATCCGCGCCTTCAGGCATCCGAGCACGGTCTGCAGATACTCGACGCTGTTGTAGAGGTGCAGCCCGAGATGCTCACCGGGGCGTACACCGTTGTCGATCAGGTGGTGCGCGATGCGGTTGGCCGCCGCGTCCAGTTCGGCGTACGTGAGGCGGCGCTCCGCTCCCGTGCCGGGGTGGTCGATGTACACGAGCGCCTCGCGGTCGGGCACCACATCGACGATCGACTCGAACAGGTCGGCAAGGTTGTACTCCACCGCTCCTCCTGACCCCGGCAAACGATCGACAAGGCGACTAGACGACTAAGAGATGCGCGCGTCCTTTGGTTCGACGGTCATCAGAGCAAAGCCCGCCCCAACTGTGAAGGGTCCGCGCAGAAGAAATCTGACTGCCTGTCAGAAAACCCTTGAACTGCCTCGGCGCCTACTGCAACCTGTTCTCGTCCCGAGACAGGAGGACCGCCATGGGTGGGACGGAACACCTCACCGTGCAGCGCGAAGGCGCCACACTGGTGCTCACGCTCAACAGGCCCGAGGCCAAGAACGCACTCTCGCTGCCGATGCTGGTCGGCCTGTACGACGGCTGGGTCGAGGCCGACGAGGACGACGCGATCCGCTCGATCGTGTTCACCGGCGCGGGCGGAGTGTTCTGCGCGGGCATGGACCTCAAGGCGCTGGCAGGCAAGGGGATGGAGGGCCAGCAGTACCGCGACCGGCTCAAGGCCGACCCCGATCTGCACTGGAAGGCGATGCTCCGCCATCATCGACCGCGCAAGCCGGTGATCGCCGCGGTTGAGGGCCACTGTGTGGCCGGCGGTACGGAGATGCTTCAGGGGACCGACATCCGGGTCGCGGGGGAGTCCGCCACGTTCGGTCTCTTCGAGGTGAAGCGTGGGCTGTTTCCGATCGGTGGCTCGACGGTGCGGCTCCAGCGGCAGATTCCGCGGACGCATGCGCTGGAGATGCTGCTCACCGGCCGGCCGTACTCGGCTCAGGAGGCCGCCGACATCGGTCTGATCGGCCATGTCGTCCCCGACGGGACGGCCCTGGAGAAGGCCCTCGCCATCGCCGAGCAGATCAACGCGTGCGGGCCGCTGGCCGTCGAGGCGGTGAAGGCCTCCGTGTACGAGGCCGCCGAGATGACCGAGGTCGATGGGCTGGCCGCTGAGCTCAAGCGGGGGTGGCCGATTTTTGACACCGCCGATGCCAAGGAGGGGGCGCGTGCCTTTGCCGAGAAGCGGCCGCCGGTGTATCGGCGCGAGTAGCTCCGCTGGTTAGGCGGTTCGATACCTGCGGGTTCGTTGTGGCTGGTTGCGCAGTTCCCCGCGCCCCTAAAGGGCGCTGGTCGCTCCCCCACTCTCGGCTTCGCTCGAGCGGGGGGACCCCCATCGCGGCGGCGCCGCACATGTCACAGCCCCGCACCCCTAAAAGGGGCGCTGCCCCCGTTCCCCCGAGGAGACCCCGTGCCCGAAGTCCTCAAAGCCCCCCTGGTCGTCGAGTTCCCCTTCACCCGCTCTCTCGGTCCCGTCCAGAGCGCCTTCCTCACCGGCCTGCGCGAGCGGGTCGTCCTCGGTGTGAAGACCGGCGACGGCAGGACCCTCGTCCCGCCCGTCGAGTACGACCCCGTCACTTCCGAAGAGATCCGGGACCTCATCGAGGTGGCCCCCACCGGCACCGTCACCACCTGGGCCTGGAACCACGCCCCCCGCCGCGGCCAGCCCCTGGACACCCCCTTCGCCTGGGTCCTGGTGAAACTCGACGGCGCCGACACCTCCCTCCTGCACGCCCTGGACGCCTCCGGCCCCGACGCCGTGCGCACGGGGATGCGGGTCCGTATCCGCTGGGCCGAGGAACGATCTGGCGCCATCACGGACATCGCCTGCTTCGAGCCGTACGACAACCTCGAGACGCCTGAACTCGCCGGTCACGACGGGCAGTTCGAGGATATGGTGACCGGCATCGTCGCCCCCGCCCGCCTCGACTACACCTACTCGCCGGGCCGCGCCCAGTCCGGCTACATCAACGCGCTCTCCGACCGGCGGATCGTCGGCGAACGCTGTCCGTCCTGCCGCAAGGTGTACGTCCCGCCGAGGGGCGCGTGCCCCACCTGTGGTGTGGCCACAGTGGAAGAGGTCGAGGTGGGGCCGGGCGGCACGGTCACCACGTACTGCATCGTCAACATCAAGGCGAAGAACCTGGACATCGAAGTCCCGTACGTCTATGGGCACATCGCGCTCGACGGTGCCGACCTCGCCCTGCACGGCCGTATCGGCGGCATCCCCTACGACCAGGTGCGCATGGGGCTGCGTGTCGAGCCGGTGTGGACGGACGGCGGCCGTTATCCCGACCACTACCGGCCGACCGGCGAGCCCGACGCGGACTACGAGACGTACAAGGAGCTGGTGTGATGCGTGAGATAGCCGTGGTCGCCTTCGGGCAGACCGATCACCGGCGCACCAGCGACGAGCTCTCCGAGGTGGAGATGCTCATGCCGGTCCTGCATGACGTTCTCGACCGGACCGGCATGAAGACCAGCGACATCGGCTTCACCTGCTCCGGCTCCACGGACTATCTCGCGGGCCGCGCCTTCTCCTTCACCATGGCACTCGACGGGGTCGGCGCCTGGCCGCCGATCTCCGAGTCGCATGTGGAGATGGACGGGGCGTGGGCCCTGTACGAGGCCTGGACGAAGCTGCTCACCGGGGACGCCGACACCGCGCTGGTGTACTCGTACGGCAAGTCCTCACCCGGCTCCGTACGCGATGTGCTGACCCGGCAGCTCGACCCGTACTACGTGGCACCCCTCTGGCCGGACTCCGTGGCCCTGGCCGCCCTTCAGGCGCAGGCACTCATCGATGCGGGCCACGCGGACGAGCCCGCGCTCGCCGGGGTCGCCGCCCGCAGCCGCGAGGACGCGCGGGTCAACTCCCATGCGCAGCTGCGGGGTTCGGTGCCGCAGGGGGAGTACGTCGTACGTCCGCTCCGTACCGGGGACTGCCCGCCCATCGGCGACGGGGCGGCGGCCGTGATCCTCGCGGCGGGGGAGCGGGCCCGTGAGCTGTGCGAGCGGCCCGCCTGGATCCGGGGGATCGATCACCGTATCGAGGCGCACGGTCTCGGCGTGCGCGATCTGACCGACTCGCCGTCCACGCGGCTGGCGGCCGAGAAGGCCGGCGCCTTCGAACGGCCCGTCGACACCGCCGAGTTGCACGCGCCCTTCACCTCTCAGGAGGTGGTCCTGCGCAAGGCGCTCCGGCTGAGCGAGGACGTCGCGGTCAATCCCTCCGGGGGAGCGCTCGCCGCCAACCCGATCATGGCGGCCGGGCTCATCCGCATCGGCGAGGCCGCCGCGCGTATCCACCGAGGTGAGTCCGACCGCGCGCTCGCACACGCCACCTCAGGACCCTGTCTGCAGCAGAACCTGGTCGCCGTACTCGAAGGGGAGGCCCGATGAGCAAGGAGCCCGTGGCCGTCGTCGGGATCGGCCAGACCAAGCACGTAGCCGCCCGCCGGGACGTGTCCATCGCGGGACTCGTTCGCGAGGCCGCCCAACGTGCCCTGGCGGACGCCGAGTTGACGTGGGCCGACATCGACGCCGTCGTCATCGGCAAGGCGCCCGACTTCTTCGAGGGCGTCATGATGCCCGAGCTGTACCTCGCCGACGCCCTCGGCGCCGTCGGCAAACCCATGCTGCGCGTACACACCGCGGGCTCCGTCGGCGGCTCCACCGCGCTCGTCGCCACGAACCTGATCGCGGGCCGCGTCCACGGCACCGTCCTGACCCTGGCCTACGAGAAGCAGTCCGAGTCGAACGCCATGTGGGGCCTGTCCCTGCCGATCCCCTTCCAGCAGCCGCTGCTGGCCGGCGCGGGCGGCTTCTTCGCCCCGCACGTACGCGCGTACATGCGGCGCACCGGTGCACCCGACACGGTCGGCTCCCTCGTCGCGTACAAGGACCGCCGCAACGCCCTCAAGAACCCGTACGCGCATCTGCACGAGCACGACATCACGCTGGAGAAGGTCCAGTCCTCACCCATGCTGTGGGACCCGATCCGCTACTCCGAGACCTGCCCGTCCTCGGACGGCGCCTGCGCGATGGTGCTCACCGACCGTGCGGGAGCGGCCCGTTCGCCCCGGCCGCCCGCCTGGATGCACGGCGGCGCGATGCGCTCCGAGCCGACCATGTTCGCGGGCAAGGACTCCGTGTCGCCGCAGGCGGGCAAGGACTGCGCGGCCGACGTGTACCAGCAGGCCGGGATCACGGACCCGCGCCGGGAGATCGACGCCGTCGAGATGTACGTGCCGTTCTCCTGGTACGAGCCCATGTGGCTGGAAAACCTCGGCTTCGCCGCCGAGGGCGAGGGCTGGAAACTCACCGAGTCCGGAGTGACGGAACTCGACGGAGACCTGCCCGTCAACATGTCCGGCGGCGTCCTGTCCACCAATCCGATCGGTGCGTCCGGCATGATCCGCTTCGCGGAAGCCGCCCTTCAGGTTCGCGGCCAGGCGGGAGAACACCAGGTCGACGGGGCGCGCAGGGCGCTGGGGCACGCCTACGGCGGCGGCTCTCAGTTCTTCTCGATGTGGCTGGTGGGGGCCGAACCGCCCGCCTCCTGAACTGTGCCCCTCACGTGGCCTGTGCCTGGCGGTGACCGATCGCTAGGCTGGCCGCGGACGACGAACCGGGAGGAGCACGGACGTGGCCGAGAGCACCATCCAGCAGCATCCGCTTGCAGGCTGGGACAAGCCGGAGCTTGACCTCAGCAATGCCGACTGGCGCTCCAGCAGTCGCGGGCTGGGGGATGTCCAGATCGCCTTTGTCGAGGGCTTCATCGCTATGCGCAACAGTGGCCGCCCGGAAAGCCCCTCCCTGATCTTCACACCCGCGGAGTGGGGCGCGTTCGTGTCGGGGGCACGGGAGGGGGAGTTCGACCTCACCTGACACCTGGGGAAGGGGTGGTTTCCTCCTCTTTCTGGGACACGCGACCTTCGGCCCTGCCCCGGGGCCACGCCTGAGCGAGGCTGGCCCCGGGACGACCAGGAGACCATCGAGACCGGGACCAGAGTGCTGGCTGCCATCGCCGACGGCTGCTGGCGCCCATCCCCATGATGGGCTCGGTCACGCAGGCGGTACTGCTGCACGCGGCGAGCCCGGTGGCGGTGGTGCCGCCGGCCGGCGAGGAGGGCTGACCCGTGAGGAGAGCTGACGTTCCTCACCGCAGCACCACACACCCGCGCGTTTCGAGGTCCCGCCACACTCCGGCCGGGACCTCGACATCGTTCCACCGCAGATCCAGCTTCTCCAGCGACGGCAACTGAGCGACCCAGGACGGCAGTTCGCCGAGCCGGTTGGCCCGTAGGTCGAGCCGCCGCAGCAAGGGCAGCCCGCGCAGTACCTCGGGCACTTCCGCGAACTCGTTCTCCCGAAGCTCCAGTTCACGCAGCTCCTGCAGATTTCGTACGGAGTCGGGGAGCACCGTGAGCTGATTGCCGCGCAGCCAGAGCTCGCGCAGCGAGGCCAACTCACCGAGTGAAGCGGGCAGTTCGGTGAGCAGGTTGTGCTGGGCGCGCAGCTCCACCAGGCGCGTCATCGATCCCAATGACTTCGGCAGCGCTGTGAGGCGGTTCTCGCCGGCGTTGAGGTAAGCGAGCCGGGTCAGACGGCCCAACGACTCGGGGAGCGAGGTGAGTTGGTTGTCGTGCAGGTAGAGGAAGCGTGTGAGGCCCGTCAGATCACCCAGCTCGTCGGGGACCTCGGTGAGGCGGTTGTGTCCGAGGTCCAGCGTGTGCAGCGTGGTGAGGGTGCCGATGCGGGCGGGCACTTCGGTGAGCGCGTTGTCCGGCAGCAGCAGGGCTTCCGGTGCGGGATGCTCCCACACCTCTTCGGGTACGCCGCTGAGCCCGCGGCGCCAGTAGTCGAGTACGCCTCGCCTGTTCACGGCCACAGCAACTGCCTGATCCAGCTCTCGCCCTCGTCGGACCGCAGATAGACGAGCCGTGTGTGCCGTCGCTCCTTGTCGCCCTGCCAGAACTCGACGGAGTCCGGGCGTACCGAGTGCAGGGTCCAGCCCGGGGCCACCAGGTCCGGCTCGGCCTCCAGACGGGTCAGCGACTCCTTTGCGGCCGCGTCGCGCTCGGCGAGGTCCGTGAGGGGCTGGGACTGGCGGCCGAGGAGGGCCTCCGCCCGGGCCCCGGCACCGCGTGCCAGGAAGTCCGCCGCGCTGTCCTCGGGGCTCTCCGGGACCACGGACCCGCGCACCCGCACCTGGCGGGCGAGCTGCGGCCAGTAGAAGGTGAGCGCCGCATAGGGCCGCTCGGCGAGATTGCGCGCTTTCACGCTGCCGCCGTCCGACGCGAACTGCCAGCCGTCGGGGCCGATCCCCTTGAGGATCAGCGTGCGTGCCGTCGGGTTGCCGTCGGCGCCTGCCGTCGAGAGCGTCATCGCGTGCGGCTCGCGCACGCCCGCGTCCACGGCCGCGAGCAGCCACTCGGTGAACAGCTCGGAGGGCGTGGCGGGTGCTTCGGAGGGGTCGAAGACGGGCAGTTCGCCAGCGAACACCTCCAGGCTGCGCAGCAGTTGACGCAGATCGGCCACGTGATCCCTCCGGTGTCAATGGATGATGGCGACCTTACCTCTGGCACGACGGCAAGGGCGGGGTCGCCGACGACCTTGCCACCACGGCGGGGCTCACCGCCTGGGTGCGCGACCGCCGGGGCCCGGGCCCTGGTCGATGCCGGCCGGACGGGTTCGGGGCGGTCGCCGCAAGCTTCCCGGTGTGGCACCGGCGGTCGTCTCCCGTACCTCGTCGCGCCCCGACTTGCACGTACCATGGCGACATGTCCTTCCTCCGCCGCCGCAGCGCCACACCCGCAGGGCCCGACTTCGATGTTCTGGCCATGGACCCGGGCGACTGGCCGGGCAATCTCGGCGCGGGCCTGCTGCCCGCCCCCGACGGCAGCTGCCAGGGCGTGTTCCTGCGCTACGACCTGTTCGGTGGCCGCGGTCCCGCGATGATCATCGGCAATCTGCCGGAGGGCTCCCCGGCCCGCGAGGTCGATGAGGGTGAGATCCCCTTCGAGGTGGCCCAGCTGCTGCTGGCGTTGGAGAACGACGAGGAGGTCACCGTCGTCGGCGCTGAGGACACCCCGGTGATGCAGGGCGACAACCTCCTGATCGTGCGCCGCCTCAAGCTCTCCGAGGCGCGTATCTCCTGTGTGCAGTTCGACCGCAGCGACAACGTCCTGGTGACCATCGCCGCCTGGGACCGCCCCATCACCGACGACCTGTACACGCTCCTGAAGCCGCTTCCGGCGGAGCTGTTCCAGCAGGGCTGAATCGAGGGCTCTCTTGTTCGGGATTCCGCACGCTTCGTCATGACTCTTGTCACCTGAGTGATCGGACCTCTAGCGTCCTGAGTCATGTCGCATGAGCCGCATGAGTCACATGAGATATCCCGAAGAGCCACATTGAAGACGACAGTTGGCGGGGCAGCCGGTCTCGCCCTGGGTGGCGGGAGCCTGGCCACGGGCGGGGTGGCTGCCGCAGATTCCTCCGATGTATCTGACGTATCGCGGGAGCCCTTGGTGTTGTGGTACGCCACTCCGGCCGCCGACTGGGAGCGAGAGGCCCTGCCCATCGGCAACGGCGCGCTCGGCGCCATGGTGTTCGGCACGCTCGCCTCCGAGCGGCTGCAGTTCAACGAGAAGACCCTGTGGACCGGCGGCCCCGGCTCGGCCCAGGGCTACGACCACGGCAACTGGCGCGAGGCACGGCCGGGCGCGATCGCCGCCGTGCAGGACGAGCTCGACGCGCAGACCCGGCTCGACCCCGAGAGCGTCGCCGCCGAGCTGGGCCAGCCGCGTGTCGGATACGGCGCCCATCAGACCTTCGGCGACCTGTACCTCGACGTCCCGGACGCACCGACGGCCACGCCGGGCTCGTACCGCCGTGAACTCGACATCTCCAACGCCGTCGCGACGGTCGGTTACACCCACCAACAGGTGCGCCACCAAAGGGAGTTCTTCGCCTCCTACCCCGACGGGGTGATCGTGGGACGGCTGAGCGCGGACCGCCCCGGCAAGGTCACCTTCACCCTCCGCTACACCTCACCCCGCAGCGACTTCACGGCCACCGCGGCGGGCGGTCGGCTCACGGTGCGCGGCGCACTCGAGGACAACGGGCTGCGCTTCGAGGCCCAGATCCTTCTGCGCAGCAAGGGCGGCACCGCCACCTCGAACGCCGACGGCACGATCACCGTGGCCGGCGCCGACAGCGCCTGGTTCGTGCTGGCCGCGGGCACGGACTACGCCGACACGTACCCCGACTACCGCGGCGAGGACCCGCACGCCGCCGTCACCCGGACCATCGACAGGGCCGACGAGCGCTACCAGTCACTGTTTGCCCGCCATCTCCGCGACCACCGCGCCCTGTTCGACCGGGTCACCCTGGACATCGGCCAGAGTGTCCCCGCCGATGTGCCCACGGACCGACTCCTCGCGAACTACACCGGCGCCGCGAGCGCCGCGGACCGCGCCCTGGAAGCCCTCTACTTCCAGTACGGCCGCTACCTCCTCATCGCCTCCTCGCGCCCCGGCTCGCTGCCCGCCAACCTCCAGGGCGTCTGGAACCACAGCACCTCGCCCCCGTGGTCGGCGGACTACCACACCAACATCAACATCCAGATGAACTACTGGCCCGCCGAGGCCACGAACCTCGCCGAGACGACAGCCCCGTACGACCGCTTCGTCGAAGCCCTGCGCGCACCCGGGCGCCGTAGCGCCAAGGAGATGTTCGGCTCGCGCGGCTGGGTCGTGCACAACGAGACCAACCCCTATGGCTTCACCGGCGTGCACGACTGGGCGACCGCCTTCTGGTTCCCCGAGGCGGCGGCGTGGCTCACCGGGCAGCTGTACGAGCACTACCGGTTCGGCGGCTCCACGGACTACCTCCGGAACGCCGCGTACCCGGTGATGAAGGAGGCCGCCGAGTTCTGGCTCGACAATCTGCGCACCGATCCACGCGACGGCACGCTGGTCGTCACGCCCAGTTACTCACCCGAGCACGGCGACTTCACGGCCGGTGCCGCCATGTCGCAGCAGATCGTGCACGACCTGCTGACCAACACCCTTGAGGCGGCCGGCATCCTGGGCGACTCGCCCGCCTTCCGCCGGTCTCTCGAGAAGACGCTGGCCGACTTGGACCCCGGCCTGCGCATCGGCTCCTGGGGTCAACTCCAGGAGTGGAAGGCCGACTTGGACGATCCGGCCGACGACCACCGGCATGTCTCGCACCTTTACGCCCTGCATCCCGGGCGGCAGATCGAGCCCGGCACCCAGTGGGCCGAGGCCGCGAAGGTCTCGCTCACGGCGCGCGGCGACGGCGGCACCGGCTGGTCCAAGGCCTGGAAGATCAACTTCTGGGCACGGCTGCGCGACGGCGACCACGCCCACAAGATGCTCGGCGAACAGCTCAAGTCCTCGACCCTGCCGAACCTCTGGGACACCCATCCGCCGTTCCAGATCGACGGCAACTTCGGCGCCACCTCCGGGATGGTCGAGATGCTGCTGCAGAGCCAGTACGACGCGATCGAGGTACTCCCCGCCCTCCCCGCCACCTGGCCGGACGGCTCGGTCCGCGGCCTGCGCGCTCGCGGGGGCGCGACGCTCTCGATCGACTGGGCCGATGGGCACGCGACTCGCATCGCGTTGACCGCGTCGCGAACGCGCCGGCTCACCGTCCGCAGTGACCTGCTGCCGGGCGGCGAGACGACGTTCAAGGCGATTGCTGGGCGGCGGTACGTGTGGGGCGAGGAGGACTGATCGCTCCACACGGGCATGATGACGGTCCGCGGTGGCCTGTTCCAGGCTCACCGCGGACCGTCATCCCCCGTTCAGCGAGTGCCGACCGCCGCTCGAACGGCCCGGCGGGCCAGCTGGCAGTCGTCGTGCAGCCGCCTGAGCAGCAGCCGCTGTTCCTCGCCGGACGGCGCGGCACCCGGGTGGGCAGGTCCCGGTGCCACCGGGGTCGCCTCGTGCATCGAACGCTGCACGGCCGTCTCGTACGTACGGATCTCACGGGTCAGAACGAGCATCAGGTTCACCAGGAACGCGTCCCGTGCCGCAGGCCCCGCCGACTGCGCCAGCTGGCTGATCTGCCGCCGGGCCACCGGAGCGTCACCGAGGACCGACCACAGCGTCGCCAGGTCGTAGCCCGGCAGATACCAGCCCGCGTGCTCCCAGTCCACCAGCACTGGACCGGCCGGTGAGAGCAGGATGTTCGACAGCAACGCGTCGCCGTGGCAGAACTGGCCCATCCCCTGGCGCCCCGCCGAGTGCGCGATGCCGTGCACGAGCTTCTGCAGATCGCCCATGTCCCGGTCGGTGAGCAGCCCCAGCTCGTGATACCGGGAGATCCGTGCCGCGTAGTCCAGCGGGGCGTCGAACGTCCCCGCCGGCGGGCGCCACGAGTTGAGCCGGCAGATCGAGCCCAACGCCGCCCTGATGTCCGCGCGCGGCGGCGTCTCCGCCGGGTGCCGTTGCAGTGCCGCGACACGGCCCGGCATCCGCTCGATGACCAGCGTGCAGTTGTCCGGATCCGCCGCGATCAGCCGTGGCACCCGCACCGGGGGCCGGTGCCGCACGAACGAGCGGTATGCCGCTATCTCATGGCGGATCCGCTCGGCCCACACTGGAGAATGGTCCAGTAAACACTTGGCGACGGCGGTGCTGCGCCCTGTCGTTCCGACGAGGAGCACTGAGCGGCTGCTGCGGCGCAGCACCTGCACCGGAGCGAACTCCGGACAGATCCGGTGCACCGACGCGATCGCCGAGCGCAGCTGCGCGCCCTGAGGGCCGGACAAGTCGAGTCTCCCGCTGAGCGGTTGGTTGCCGCCCCCCGGTACGCGCCGCGTCCTACCGGCACCGAGTACGGGTGACCCCGGGCGCGCGGGGTCCAGGTAGGGGCCACTGCCCGCCCTCGGCTCCCCGGCTCGAGGAGGCTGTGGACGCGGGCGCAGCGACCGGGGCGGAGCGGACACGGAGGACGATGCTGCGTACATGGGTGATACAGATCCCTTCGTGTGCCTGCGAATTACGGCGCTACCCGCCCCGGCCGCCTCGGTGCACCCTGGGGAATGTCCCTACGGCGACCGGGTCGGGGTGGCGCGTTCCTACCTGACACCCGATGTGCACTGGCACACCATCTGGCGCACCCTGGCGAACCCTGGCGAATAGTCCCGCAGCAACTGACACGGGGTTACTGTCAACTCAGCCGAGAACCTGGGGGCTTGACGTGAGCGGACAACCCAACACCCGTCTGGCGGATCTGTTCGGCCTGGCCGGCTGGTCCAAGGGCGAGCTCGCGCGGATGGTCAACCGGCAGGCGGCGGCCATGGGCCACCCCCAGCTGGCGACCGACACCTCGCGGGTGCGGCGCTGGATCGACATGGGAGAGATCCCGCGCGATCCCGTTCCGCGGGTGCTGGCAGCGCTGTTCACCGAGCGTCTCGGCCGTGTCGTGACCATCGAGGACCTCGGTCTGGTCCGGCACGGGCGTACGGGGAAACGGCCGGGCGGCGGGAGTGCGGAACATCCCGACGGAGTGCCGTGGACGCCCGAGCAGACTGCCGCGGTCCTCACCGAATTCACGGGAATGGACCTCATGCTCAACCGACGCGGCTTGGTGGGCGCGGGCGCCGCGCTCGCCGCAGGATCCGCACTCAGCAGCGCCATGCACGACTGGCTGCACTCCGATCCGGCCCTTTCGGCCGACGCTCCCGAACTCGACGACCCCCTGCACGCCGACCCCGCCGGGTACGACCGCTATGAGGCCGCCCCCATCGGGTCGCAGGAGATCGAGGAACTGGAGCGCTCGGTCGAGGTGTTCCGGGCCTGGGACGCGGCCCGCGGCGGCGGGCTGCAACGCAAGGCTGTCGTGGGACAGCTCAACGAAGTGGGCGGCATGCTCGCCTACCGACACCCCGATCATCTGCAGCGGCGCCTGTGGGGCGTCGCCGCCAACCTCGCCGTCCTCGCGGGCTGGATGTCGCATGACGTCGGCCTGGAGCCCACGGCTCAGAAGTACTTCGTCATCGCCGCCCACGCCGCCCGTGAGGGCGGTGACCGGCCTCGCGCCGGGGAGGCGCTCTCCCGCGCCGCACGCCAGATGGTGCACCTGGGGCGGCCCGACGACGCACTCGACCTCATGAAGCTCGCCAAGTCCGGCTCCGGAGACGAGGTGCTGCCGCGCACCAAGGCCATGCTCTTCACCATCGAGGCCTGGGCCCAGGCCTCGATGGGCAGGGGCCAGGCCATGCGGCGCACTCTCGGAGAGGCGGAGGAACTGTTCGTCTCGGACAAGAACGACGTACCGGCGCCCAGCTGGATGCAGCTCTTCGACGAGGCGGACCTGCACGGTATGCAGGCCCTGGCCTACCGGACACTCGCGGAGCACGAACCAGCGGCTGCCGCCGTCGCGCAGCGCCACGCGAAGGAGGCGCTCCAGTTGCGCGAGAAGGGACGGGACCGGTCGAAGATCTTCGACCACATCTCACTCGCGTCGGCCTGCTTCATCGCCGACGACCCCGAACAGGCCGACCGGTACGCGCGCCTGGCCCTGACCTCGATGGGCTCGAACTCCTCCCATCGCACCTGGGACCGGCTGCGGGAGATGTACCGGCTGACGGGGCAGTACTCCAGCTATCCGAAGATCCAGGACCTGCGTGAGGAGATCAAACTGTCGCTGCCCAAGGGCTGGAACATCCGGGGTGGCAACAGCGCACGGGCATAGGGGGACCGTGCGCTGTGAACTGAACGAATGTGAACAGTAGTCAGGTGGCGACTCTGGCGATGAGTACGCAGGCGTCGTCCTCGCGTTCCGTCTCGCCGAACTCCTCCACGACCGTCCGTACGCAGTCCTGTGCGGCACGGGCCTCGCCGAAGCGGGGGGCCAGGTCGAGGAGGCGGTCCACTGCCGCGTCACGACTGCGCCCGGGGACCAGTCCATCGGTGTGCAGGAGCAGCAGGTCGCCCGGTTCGAGCGTCTCTTCGGCCTGCCCGTAGGCGGCGCCCGAGGTCGCGCCGAGCAGGACACCGTCCGGCGGCGCAAGCGCGCGCCCCGTCCCGTTGCGGATCAGCAGGGGGGCGGGGTGTCCTGCCTGCGCCCATACGAGCGTGTGGGTATCGGGCCGGTAGTGGCAGCACACGGCGCTGCCGAGAGCCGGCTGGACCGACGCGTCCAGTAACTGGTTGAGCCAGGCCATGAGTTGGCCGGGTTCGCCGCCCGCCATGGCCATCCCGCGCACCGCGCCGAGCAGCATCGCCATGCCGGAGGTGACGGTGGTCCCGTGCCCGGTGAGTTCCCCCACGCTCAACAGCGTTTCGCCGCCCGGCAGTTCGAGGGCGTCGTACCAGTCGCCGCCGATCAGCGCGCTCGTCGAGGCGGGCAGATAGCGGGCGGCCACATCCAGGGCGGGAGGCCCTTGTTGCGGGAGCCGCAGGGAGCCGCGCCACGGCGGTAGCACAGCCTCCTGCAGCTCGACCGCGAGCCGGTGCTCGGTCTGCGCGAGGTGCCGTTGGCGTTGCAGCGAGTCACGGGTCTCGCTCACCGTCCGCTGGCTGCGGCGCAGTTCGCTGACGTCCCGCAGCACGGCCCACATCGAGGCGGTGCTGCCGTCGGCCGCGAGCACGGGCTCGCCCATCATGTGCACGGTCCGTACGCCGCCGTCCGGGTGCACGATCCGGAACTCCCCGTCGATCGGCTTGGCGTCGATGAGGCAGTCCGTCACCATCACCGTCAGCCTCGGCCGGTCCTCGTCGAGCACCACGGACGGCAGTTCGTCGAGGGTGAGCGCGGGGGCGGCCGGGTCGCGGCCGAGGATCTGGTAGAGCTCGCCGGACCAGCTCGCCTCGTCGGTCAGCAGGTTCCACTCGGCGCTGCCGACCCGGCTGAGCAGCGAACCGCGCCGGGGTGCGGACGGCACGGTTCGTACCACGGCCGCCGCGTCGGGTGTCACGGGCACGGGCGGCGGTCCGTCCCGCAACTGCGCCAAGTGCGCGTCGAGATCGTTCAGTTGGTGCATGGCCAGATCGCACAGTGCGCGCTGCCAGCGTCCTTCGGGGTCCGTGTCGTCGATCCGCGCGTCACGCCGCACGGCGTCCACGTCGCCGCGCAGCCGACGCGTCTGCGAAATCAGCGCGTCGACCGAGCCGCGTGGGGGCGGCTGGGCGGCTGGGTGGTCCGCCGAGAGATGGGACGGCATGACGTACTCCGATACAGGCCCGGTACGACCAAGGCTGAGGGAAGGACCGGTTACGACTCTTGCACAGCCCGCGACGCGCTGTAAGGGATTTGGCAAGACGCGATGCACTGGTGCCTGTGGCATATGCCTACGTCCTCACAGAGTGCCCTGGCTCGGACGGATCGAGTACGCGGGAAAGCGGCCAAGTCGTAGACATAGTAAGTGAGTTGATGAAGTTGTGGCAGTAGGCGCCGATTCCTTCAAGCGCGTGTTCGACGAGCGTACGTGCGGCTGCCGATGCCGTGCCCCGGGCGAGGGAATGGGGCATATGTAGGGGGCCGTGCCGGGGCCGGCAGCCACGCTCGGTCAGGAAGGCGGTCGCTCCTGAGCCCCGCAGGAGCTTCCGGCGTCCGCAAGCTGGCCGTACAGCAGGAAATCGTCGACCTTCTCGTGCACGCACTTCGACGAACCGTACCCGGTGTGGCCCTCGCCCTTGTTGTCGAGCACGACGGCCGACGGACCGAGCCGCTTCGCGGTCTCCACGGTCCAGCGGTACGGAGTCGCCGGGTCGCCGCGGGTGCCGACCAGGAGCATCTTCGGGGTGTCGACGTCGCGTACGTCCTCGCGGATGTAGTCGGTGCCCTTGGGGCGGCCGTAACACATGAGGACCTGGGTGAGCCGGTAGCGGCCGAAGACTGGTGAGGCCTCCTCGTACTCGGCGCGCAGCCGGTCGAGATTCCTGGTGATCCGGGCGGCGGTGGGGCGGTCGGGATCGTCCGCGCAGTTGATGGCCATGAGCGCGGCCGGGAGGTTGTCGAGGGGGATGTCCGCCTCGTCGACGAGCCCGCCGTTGCCGGGCGCCGCGATGCCACCGGCGGAGAATCGCATCAGTCCCCGGGGGTCACCGTCCTCGACCAGCGATCTGAGCGCCTGCGAAAGGGCCGGCCACAACTCCTTGCTGTAGAGGGCCTGTCCGAGGGCGTCCGCGAGGTCCTGGCCGGAGAAGGGCTCGCCGAACTCCGTCGGCAGGGGATCCTCGTCCAGCGAGCGGACCAGGTCGACCATGTGCTCCCTGGCCGTGCGCGGATCCTGGCCGAGCGCGCAGCTGATGTCGTCGGTGCACCAGGTGAGGAAGTCCTCCAGCGCGGTCTGCAGTCCTTCGGTGCCGGCGAGGCCCTGCTCACCGAGCGGCTCGGTGAGCGTGTCCACGCCGTCGAGCACCAACCGGCCGGTCTTGTCCGGGAACTGGGCCGCGTAGACCGCGCCCAGCCGTGTTCCGTACGAGAAACCGAGGTAGTTGAGCTTCTTGTCGCCGAGGGCGTCGCGCATGATGTCCAGGTCCCGGGAGACGTTGACCGTGCCGATGTGCGGGAGCACGGGCCCGGAATGCTTGGCGCAGGCGTCGGCGGACTTCCTGATCAGCTTCAGCGCGGCCTGCGGATCGTCACTGTCCGGTTCGGTGTCCTCGGCGGGGCTGTCCGTCGGATCCGCGACCCCCTCCCCACAGCTGACCGGCGAGCTCCTGCCGACGCCGCGCGGGTCGAAGGTCACCACGTCGTAGCCGTCCGTCAGGCCCATGAAGACATCGCCGCCGGCGGCGAGTTCACTGACTCCCGAGGCGCCGGGGCCGCCGAAGTTCAGCAGTACGGAACCCCTGGAATCGCCCGTCGCCCTGAAGCGGGCCATGGCTATGTCGAGCGTTGCGGCATCGGGTTTCGCGTAGTCGAGCGGAACGGTCACCTTGCCGCACTGCAAGTCCTCGGGTACCCCCATCCCGGCGTCCTCGCACTTGGCCCAGTCGATCTTCTGGTCGTAGAAGCGGGACAGGCCGGGCCGCTCGGCCGCGGTCACCGGCTGATCGGCCGTGCCCGCCGTCGCCGGCCCGGCTCCCAGCAGAGCCTGTGGCGGCAACGCGGCTCCCACCAGGGCCAGCGTCACAGCGCCGGCGAAAGCGCAGCGGTGGTGCGTGAACAGCATGGAACCCTCCAGGGACGCCCCGGCCCAGGACCGGGATTCCCCCTGGCTCACGATAAGGGCCCACCCCCGACCACGCCTCTGGGCGAGCGCGACGCCCGCGAGGGGCTTACCCTTCGCGCGGCGTCGGTTCCGTGGTCTTCGCGGGGGCGTCTCTCTGCTCGCCGAACGCCCACGACATGCGCGGCTCGACGACGAAGCGGAAGACGGAACGGACCGGCCCCGAGCACAGGAACGTGATCAGGCCGACGGCAGCAGCCGTGATCGCCAGCTCGCCGAGCGGGGAATGCAGCCAGGGGTGGTCGTACCAGCCGAAGAAGCGGGACGACTTGATGATGAAGCCGTGCAGCAGGTAGCCGTACATCGTGCCCGCGCCCAGCGCGGTGAACCACATGTGCCGCCTCGGCACCCAGGCCAGGAAGCAGACGGTCAGGACCAGCGCCAGACCGAGCAGCGCCGGTGTGGTGAGCAGGCCCGCCCAGTTCGGCACGCCCTGGCTCGTGACGCTGCTGCGGTGGTACAGCCACCTGGCATCGAACCAGGGCGCCACCGCATACGCCGTCACGCACGCGGCCACGCCCACCGGCACGGCCATCAGTCGCACACGCCGCGTACGCAGCCGGTCGAAGTGTTCGGCTCGGAGGGTGAGGCCGAGCACGAAGAACGGCAGGAACTGCAGGGTCCGCTGGATCGAGATGTCCCCGCCGAGATCCGGTGAGACCGAGGCGAACACGGCGAGCCCCATCGCGATCGGCACCGGGCGACGCAGCGCCAGCCACACGGGAGTGGTCAGCCGCCAGATGAACAGCGCGACCAGGAACCACATCACGTACCAGGGATCCAGCAGGCTGAACGGATAGGTCCAGTCGTCCTTCGCCCAGCGATAGAAGAGCGTGTACGCGCACTCGAAGACGAGATACGGCACGACGACACCCGTCAGCAGCCTGCGCACCCGGCCCGGCGCCATGTCGAAACTCCGCGAGAAATAGCCGGAGATCAGCGCGAACGCGGGCATGTGGAAGGCGTAGACGGTCAGATACGCCGCCGTCGCGGCCCGGCCGCTGTGCGTCAGCGGCTCCCAGGCGTGACCGCAGCACACCAGCACGATGGTGAGGTACTTCGCGTTGTCGAAGTACGGGTCCCGGCGGGCCGGCGGAGGCTTGGCCGGCGTTCTGGGCGGTGGCTCCGAGACCGCCACGGGCACGGGAGCTGACAAGTCCTGCGACACCACGTCTCCAAGCCTCGATACGTGTACGGTCCCCTCCCGCCCGCCACTGTCACATACGGCGCGGTGGTACAAGGCGTTCACACCTGGCTCAGCAGATACCGATGGCTGAAACCTGCCCCGGGCCCGCACGGCCTCCGCCGGGCACTGAATTCCGTTGCCCGGTCGGCCCATGCATGGTGGAGTGCTGGCATGGATCATGCAGAGGTACTGGCCCTGTTCGACCGGGACATGCGCGAAGGAGCGCGGCCCGACGGCCCTGGCGCTGTGGTGGAGCGTGCCGATTCGGTCGTGCGGCAGGTCGGATCCGAGCAGGGCTGGAGCGGTGTCCTCTGGTCGGAACTGTCGGAACTGGCAGAGGCCGACGTGGACGCGGTGATCACCGAGCAGGTGCGGTACTTCTCGGGCCTCGGCCGCGACTTCGAGTGGAAGCTGTACGGGCATGACCGGCCGGCGGACCTGGGTGGGCGGCTGCGTACGGCCGGGTTCACCCCCGAGCCGGAGGAGACGCTGATGATCGCAGAGTGCGGTGAGCTGCGCCTCGACGCCGAGCCACCCGAGGGCATCGAACTCCGCCCCGTCACCGACCGCGCGGGCGTCGACCTCATGGTGGACGTACACGAGCAGGCCTTCGGCACGGACAGCTCCGGGCTCCGTCACCAGCTGCTGGCCCAGCTCGACGCGGACCCGGACACGGTCGTCGCCGTCGTGGCCCTCGCCGGCGACGTGCCGGTGAGCTCGGCCCGCATGGAACTCACGCCGGGGGCCAGGTTCGCGGGCCTGTGGGGCGGCGGCACCGTCCCGGCCTGGCGTGGCCGCGGCATCTACCACGCCCTCGTCGCCCACCGGGCCCGCATCGCCGCCGACCGCGGCTACCGCTACCTCCAGGTCGACGCCTCCGACCAGAGCCGCCCCATCCTCGGCCGACTCGGCTTCACACCGCTGACCACGACGACGCCGTACGAGTACGCCGCGCGCTGACGCCCAGCGTCGCGAGGCCGATCTGGATCAGCCACTCGATCCAGTCCCTATGAGTGCCCCGTGGTGAGCGCACTTCCGGTCCCGTCCACGAGCCACCCCGTGGCGTCCAGCGCCTCGCCCGCGATGTCGACCACGGAACGATCGTCGGTCACCACCCGCACGGTGCCCGCAGGCGCACGCTCGTCCAGCAACCGTGCCTTGTACGCGCTGTTCCTCAGCTCCCGCGCCAGCTCCGAGCCGACCTCCCGCCTCGCCAGCCGCTCGGCGGCAGTGGCATCGGTGGTGGTGAGAAGCACTCGTATCATCCGCACGTCCGCTCCCATCGCACGCTCGAAGATGGAGGTGGCCTCGGCCAGCACGCTCAGGGTGTTCGTATAGATGAGGCGCCGATGGCCGAGCTCGGCGAAGTTTCCCCAGACCGCCGTCAGGTTCCGCTCAGTGATCCCGGCCCGGTGCGGGTCGCCCTCCGGCGCCGGATGAACCTGCCCCATGAGGTCGCCCTCGACGAGGGCATGAGCGACCTCCGCCCTCCTCAGCCGGTCCGAAATCTCCCAGCCCACCGTCGACTTGCCGACCCCCGCGCGCCCACCGATGAGCAGAACCTCCGCATGACCCATGCGAGCAGCGTGCCGGACCGGACGTACGTCGCGCGACCGAGATTCGCCGAGCAGCCACCCGGTCGGTCCGTCAGTCGGTCGGCTGTCCGGTGTGGCTGGTGCGGGCCCAGGTCTGCAGGGGGACCTCCCGTCCCCTCGACATGCGCAGGACGGGTTCGGTGTCGACGAGGGTGAACCCGGTGGCCCGCGCGACCGCCCTGCTCGCCGTGTTGCTCTCCTCGATGCACAGGACCACGCGCCGGGCGCCGGTGTGGCGCAGGGCGTAGTCCGATACGAGGCGTACGGCTCTGGAGGCCAGGCCCTGACCGCGGTGGGCGGCGCCGACGCCGTAGGCGAGCTCGACGTCCCGTTCGTCCGCCTGGTTGCGGAACAGCAGGACCTCACCGCGCGGAACGACACCGTCCGTGGTGATCGCGAACTGCGCCTTGCGCCCCTGAGCGCGCGCCGCGAACGCCTCGGCGAGGTACGTGTGAGCCGCCGGAATGTCGAACGGCGAGGCCACGGGCGTCCAGCGGGCCATCTCGGGGTCGTCGTACAGCTTGACCAGGGCGAGCACATCGTCCGTCGACCACTCGCGCAGCCGGATCCCGTCCCCTTCGAGGCGGAGTCCTGGCGGCAGGGCAAGCGTCGGTCGGATGTCCATACGTGGATCATGCCGCACACTGCGTGGGCGGCCAAGGGAGCCGCAGGCCTGTACGGAGACCTCGTACGGAGGCCGGCCCGCGACGTGTACGCGCGGACCGGCCTTCCGCCCTCATCCGTGCAGATGTCCTCCTACGCCTGCTCCTACGCCCGCGGTGTGCGCTTCGTGCTCTTCGCCGATACGGCCGCGCACACGGCCCCCAGCACCACGGCGAGACCGCCGATGATGATGTTGTTGACGATCACGCCCGCGTCCGGGCTCTCGCCCACGATCCACGGCGAGATGATCATCCACACACCTATGGCGCACATGGCCCAGCTCAGGCCGTACATCCGCTCCGGGGCCCTGGTGAATCCGAGTGCCAGCAGGCCTATCGCGATACCCATGATGAGGTTGTGCGTCACGAGGAAGGGCTGGCTTGTAGTGAAGTGGAGAATCCACGGTGAGGTGGCACAGTACAGACCGAGCAGGAACACCGGCCCGTCCACGAGCGCCACATCGCGACCATCAAGCATGCGGGCATAACGGTCCCGCATCTCGCCTACGTCCGGGTGAGTGGTGATGTCACCTCTGGTGCGTGAGACGTCGGCCATGACTCGTCTCCTTTGTTCTCTGCAGGCCCGACCGCTCTGGTGCGGTATGCGGTAAGTACCGCATATTCTCATTCTGCGCTTATTTCATCCTTATGTGTAGTGGTCGGCGAGCCTTGAGGGGCTGGCGGGGCAGATGCTCGGGAGCCAGGCCGGACCTCACACGCTGAGCGCCTCCCGCACCGCCGCCACCGACTCCTTCCCGCCCGCACCGGACGAGGTGACCCGCCCGGCCTCCAGGACGAAGTACCGCTGCGCCGCCCGCATCGCGAACCCCACATGCTGCTCGACCAGGAGCACCGAGAGCCCGCCACGGGCGGCCAGCGCGAGGATCGTCTCCTCGATCTCGGCCACGACCGACGGCTGGATGCCCTCGGTCGGTTCGTCGAGGAGCAGCAGTCGAGGCTCGGTGACCAGGGCCCGGGCGATGGCCAGCTGCTGCCGCTGACCGCCCGAGAGCAGCCCCGCCCGCCGGTTCGACAGCGTTCGCAGCGCTGGGAACAGGTCCAGCGCCTCCGCGATCGCCGCCTTGCCGCGCCTGCGCCCGTCCGCCACCAGCTGAAGGTTCTCGGCGGTCGTGAGGTGGGGGAAGGCCTGCTGACCCTGCGGTACGTACGCCATGCCGCGCGCCACACGCTCATGCGGCTTGCGGCGCGTGACGTCCTCGCCGTCGAAGCGGACCACACCGCTGGACGGGGAGAGCAGTCCGACGGCCGCCCGCAGCAGGGTGCTCTTGCCGGCGCCGTTGTGCCCGAGCACGGCGGCCACGCCGTCCTTCGGCACCTCGACCGACAGCCCGTGCAGGACGGTGCCGCGGTGGTAGCCGACGTGGACGTTGTCGATCTCCAGCATCACGCCTCCTGTACGGCCGCGGGGGCCGCGGTGTCGAGTGCGTCCCCGGCGGCGGCGTGCCCGAGGTAGACCTCCTGCACCTTGGGATCCGCCTGCACCTCGGCCACCGTTCCCTCGCTCAGCACCCTGCCCGCGTGCAGCACGCTGACGCTGCGCGCGAAGGACCGCATGAAGTCCATGTCGTGCTCGATGACGACCACGGTCCGCTCCTCGCTGATCCGCTCCAACAGCTCACCGGTGGCCTGCCGTTCGTCATGGCTCATCCCCGCGACCGGCTCGTCGAGCAGCAGCAGCCGTACGTCCTGCACGAGCAGCATGCCGATCTCCAGCCACTGTTTCTGCCCGTGCGCGAGGGTCCCGGCCGGGCTGTCGGCGAGCTCCGCGAGCCCCACCGTCTCCAGCGCCCGTGCGACGGACTCCGGAACGCCCTTGCGGCGCCGTAGCATCGTCAGCATCCCGCGCCCGGCGCCCGCCGCGATGTCCAGGTTCTGAAGGACGGTCAACTCCTCGAAGACCGTGGCCGTCTGGAACGTACGACCGATGCCTGACCGCGCGATCTTGTGCACACTGTGCCCGAGCAGCTCCTCATCCCCGAAGAGCACCGAACCCTCCGCCTTCACCAGACCGGTGACGGCGTCGACGAGCGTCGTCTTGCCCGCACCGTTCGGCCCGATGAGGAAGCGTAGATCGCCCGGCTGGACGTCCAGGTCCACGCCGTCGACGGCCTTGAACCCGTCGAAGGACACCCGCAGTTGCTGTATCCGAAGACCCGAGAGTTCACTCATGCTGCTTCTCCCACAGGAAGGGCAGGCGATGGTTCCTCACTCGCATGCGACGCCCTGCGCCGCCGCACCATCCCCACCAGCGAGGCGAGACCGCCCGGCAGGAACGCCAGGGCCACGATGAACAGCAGCCCCTGGAAGTACGTCCAGGCCGCCGGGAACTCCTCCGACAGCGCCGTCTTGGCCCAGGCGACACCGATCGCGCCCAGCACCGCGCCGACCAGGCTCGCCCGGCCGCCGACCGCCGCGCCGATGACGAACTCGATGGACGGCACGATCCCGATCATCGCGGGCGAGATGATGCCGACCGCGGGCACGAACAGGGCGCCCGCGAGCCCGGCCATACCGGCCGCGACGACGTACGCGACGAGCTTCACGTTCGCCGGGTCGTATCCGAGGAAGCGCACCCGCTCCTCCGAGTCCCGTACGGCGACGAGGAGTTCGCCGTACCGGCTGTGGATCAGCTGCCGGGCGAGGGCGATCAGGAGCAGCAGGGCGGCGGCGATGATGAAGTACACCATCCGCTGGTTGACGGGGTCGTTGAGGTCGTAGCCGAAGAAGCCCTGGATGTCGGTGAGTCCGTTGGTGCCGCCGGTGGTGGCCTGCTGGCCGATGAGCCAGATCGCGAAGGCGGCGGTGAGCGCCTGGCTGAGGATCGCGAAGTACGCGCCCTTGACCCGGCGGCGGAAGATGAACGAGCCGAGCAGCGCGGCGACCAGCATCGGCAGCAGTACGGTCGCGGCGAGCGCGAAGACGGGGTTGGCGAACGGCTGCCACCACCACGGGAGTTCGGTGGCCGTGCCGTACAGCTGCATGAAGTCGGGGAGGTTGCCGGGCCCGGCGTCGGCGATCTTCAGATGCATCGCCATGGCGTAGCCGCCGAGCCCGAAGAAGACGCCCTGCCCGAGCGTGAGCAGTCCGCCGCGGCCCCAGGCGAGGCAGATGCCGACGGCGACCATCGCGGTGCACAGGTACTTGGCGAGCAGCCCGAGCCGGAAGTCGGAGAGGGCGAGCGGCGCGAGGGCGAACAGGGCCACGGCCGCCGCGGCGAAACCGGCCCAGGCCCGCGCGGAGCGTCCCTTGAGAGCGGAGCGTCCCTTGAGAAGGGGCAGACGAGAGTCGGTCATACGAGGCTCCTCGTGCGCAGGGTGTACAGCCCTTGGGGCCGCCACTGGAGGAACGCGACGATGCCCACGAGGACGAGCACCTTCGCGACGCTGACGGTGGTGGAGTACTCGAGAACGGACTGCAGGACGCCCAGCGCGAAGGCGACGATCACGGTGCCCTTGAGCTGTCCGATGCCGCCGACCACGATCACCAGGAAGGCGTCGATGATGATGTTGGTGCCCATCGTGGGACCGATTGGACCGACCAGCGTCAGCGCGACGCCCGCGACTCCGGCGAGTCCGGATCCGATGAAGAAGGCCGTCCGGTCCACGCGTTCGGTGGAGATGCCGGACACCTCGGCGAGGTCGCGGTTCTGTACGACGCCTCGGATCCGGCGTCCCAGCGAGGTCATCCGCAGCGTCAGCGACAGCGCGACGACCGCCGCGATCGCCAACCCCAGGATGAACAGACGGCTGTTGGCGACCGTGAGCGGATCGTCGCCGCCGATGAGCGTGATGTTCCCGGTGAGCAGGTCGGGCGCACGGGTCTGCACATTGGGCGCGCCGAAGATGTCCCGGGCGAGCTGCTGGAGCATCAGCGAGACACCCCAGGTGACGAGCAGCGTGTCGAGCGGGCGGAGATACAGGCGGCGGATCAGCAGCCACTCCAGCAGCGCGCCGAGCGCTCCCGCGACCAGGAAGGCGACGGGCAGCGCGACGAGCAGCGACAGACCGGCGCTGGTGATGGACTTCTGGAGGACGTACGTGGTGTAGGCGCCGGCCATGATGAACTCGCCGTGGGCCATGTTGATGACGTTCATCTGGCCGAAGGTGAGCGAGAGACCGAGCGCGATGAGCAGCAGTACGGCACCGATGCTGATGCCGGTGAAGGTCTGACCGAGGATCACGGTCATACGGCGGCTCCGGGGAGAAGGCGGCGGGACGCGGGGGCCTCGCGCGAGGCCCCCGCGTGACGGGTGATCAGGAGAGGCCGGAGGCCCAGTCGTAGCCCTTCAGATACGGATCCGGCTTGATCGCCTTACCGGAGTCCCACACCTGCTCGATCAGCCCATCGGTGCCGATCTTGCCGATCCGGGCGGTCTTGTAGATGTGCTGGGACGCCCCGTCGACGGTGACCTTGCCCTCAGGGGCGTCGAAGGTGATGCCGTCCGAGGCCGCCTTGACCTTCTCCGGGTCGAAGGACTTGGCCTTCTCGACCATCGCCTTCCACAGATAGACCGAGGTGTACGCGGCCTCCATCGGATCGCTGGTCGGCTTGTCCTGGCCGTACTTGGCCTTGTACGCCTTCACGAACTCGGCGTTCGCCGCGCCCGCCGTCGTCTGGTAGTAGTTCCAGGCCGTCAACTGGCCCGCCAGATACTGCGATCCGATCGACTTGACCTCTTCCTCGGCGATCGACACCGAGACCACCGGCATGCTCGTGGCGGTCAGGCCCGCGGACTTGTACTCCTTGAAGAAGGCCACGTTCGAATCGCCGTTGAGGGTGTTGAAGACCGCGTCGGCCTTCGACGCCTTCACCTTGTTGGCGATCGTGCTGAACTCCGTGGAGCCCAGCGGCGCGTAGTCCTCGCCGAGCACCTTCATGCCGTTGGCCGCCGCATACGCCTTGATGATCTTGTTGGCGGTGCGCGGGAAGACATAGTCGCTGCCGACGAGGTAAATCGACTTCTTGCCCTGGCTCTTGAGGTAGTCGAGCGCCGGCACGATCTGCTGGTTGGTGGTGGCACCCGTGTAGAAGATGTACGGGGATTCTTCAAGCCCCTCGTACTGCACGGGATAGAACAGCAGGGACTTGTTCTTCTCGAAGACGGGTTTCACGGCCTTGCGGCTCGCTGAGGTCCAGCAGCCGAAGGTGGCCACGACCCGGTCCTCACGGATGAGTTTGCTCGCCTTTTCCGCGAAGGTGGGCCAGTCGGAGGCGCCGTCCTCACTGATCGGATTGATCTTCTTGCCGAGCACACCGCCCTTGGCGTTGATCTCGTCGATCGCCAGCTTCAGCGAATCGCGTACGGTCACCTCGCTGATCGCCATCGTGCCGGACAGAGAGTTGAGCAGGCCGACCTTGACGGTGTCACCGCTGGTGTCCGCCTTGGCCGCCTTGTCGGACGAGCCGCCCGCGTCGGTCTTTGCGCCGCACGCGGACAGCGCGACGGCAGCCGCGAGTGCGGCGGCGCCCGCCACCATCCGGCGTCGGAAAATACTGGAACCGCTGGACAAATGAACCCCCTCGTCCAATGAGGACAAGCTCGTGAAGTGCGGACCACAGCTTCAAGTCGACTCGTTTCCGAGGTGTTTCGCTCAACGGTCCCGTCTGTATCTTCCGGCTCTCAGGGGAAACAAAAAATGCCCGGAGGTGGAATTCGTTCCAGGAATTCACGATTCACCCGAGGGATTCCCATGACACCGGCACCACGTCGATGCCCGAGTCGTCGGCGGTGCCGGTGCCCCTGGATGCCGCCGCTGCCCCTACACCTGCCGTGTTCGCATGATCGCCGTTCGTGTTTTGGCCTGCCCTTGCCCATGTGCAGGCCATGTGTTGCCTCGTCCTTTGCCAGTGATCGGCAAGGGTGGGATCGCTCCCATCGGCCCAGAAACCTCTAGAAACAGGAGTCATGATGAAGCGTCAGATACGCACGCGCGCAGCGGTCTACACGATCGCGGGACTGGCCGTCGCCGGCACCGTCGCGGCGGGCATCAGCGTCGCCTCACCGGAACAGGAGCCGAGCGCCCGGCACAAGCCCGCGGCCAAGGCCAGCAAGGGGCAGATCGCCGCTCTCTTCGACCAGTGGAACGCGGCCCTGCAGACCGGCGACTCCGAGAAGGTCGCCGACCGGTACGCCCCGGACGCGGTGCTGCTGCCCACCGCCTCGCCGAAGATCCGTACCAACCATGACGAGATCGCCGACTACTTCGAGCACTTCCTGCTCAAGAAGCCCAAGGGCGAGAAGCTCAGAACCGTCATCAACGTCCTCGACGGCAACTCGGCGATAGACGCCGGTTTGTACGAGTTCCACATCACCGACCCGGAGACCGGAAAGAAGAGCACCCTCGAGGCCCGCTACACCTTCGAGTACGAGAAGCGCGACGGCAAGTGGCTGATCGTCAACCACCACTCCTCGGTGGTGCCGCCAGCGAGCTGATCCTCACGCCGTGCCGTTCGGCGTGGGGCCGCGTGCCGGGAGTCGCAAGGCTTGAGGAAGCGACTTCCGGCACGCGGCCCGGGGCGTCACCGGATCAGGCAGTGCGGTCCGGCTGACTCGCGGTCCCGGAGTCGTCCGCCTTCCGCTCTGCTGCCGCTGCCTCCTCCGCGAGCGCCTGCTTCTTCGAGGCGCGCAGGCTGGTCACCGTCGTCACGGCGAGGACCAGGACGATGAAGCCGAGCGAGAACGGGATGGAGATCTCGGGCACGTGCACGCCGGACTCGTGCAGCGCGTGCAGCACCAGCTTGACGCCGATGAAGCCGAGGATGATCGACAGACCGTAGCTGAGGTGGACCAGCCTCTTGAGCAGGCCGCCGATGAGGAAGTACAGCTGGCGCAGGCCCATCAGCGCGAAGGCGTTGGCGGTGAAGACGATGTACGGGTCCTCGGTCAGACCGTAGATCGCGGGGATCGAGTCCAGCGCGAACAGGACGTCCGTGGAGCCGATCGCCAGCATGACCACCATCATCGGGGTCATCACGCGCTTGCCGTTCTCCACGATGAACAGCTTGGTGCCGTGGTAGCGGTCGGCGACGCCGAAGCGCTTCTCGGCGGCCTTGAGCAGCTTGTTCTCCTCGTACTCCTCCTCGTGCTGGTCATGGCGGGCGTCCTGGACGAGCTTCCACGCGGTCCAGATCAGGAAGGCGCCGAAGATGTAGAAGACCCAGGAGAAGGTCGAGATGATCGCCGCGCCGGCCGCGATGAAGATCGTACGCAGCACCAGCGCCACCAGCACACCGACCATCAGCACCCGCTGCTGGTACTTGGCCGGCACCGAGAACTTCGCCATGATCAGCACGAAGACGAAGAGATTGTCGACGCTCAGCGACTTCTCCGTGATGAATCCCGCGAAGAACTCACCGGCCGGCTGACCGCCGCCGAACACCGCCACGCCGAGCCCGAAGATCACGGCCAGGGCTATCCACACGGCCGACCAGATGCCGGCCTCCTTGATGGACACCTCGTGCGGCTTGCGCCCGATGAAGAAATCCACGGCGATGAGCACACACAGGGCTGCGACGGTCAGCAACCAGATATTGAGAGTTACGTTCACGGTTCGTTTCCTCCGGAGGATTGCTCGTGAGAATCATTCTCACCAGCGGGGCGTTTTGGCAACGCCCCGCTCATCCTTCGGAACGGGTGGCGCATCGCTGTGACCTGGGACTCCTTGTCCTGCTCTGGTCCTGCTTCGGTGGTCAGCCGCCGATTCTGGCCGCGATGACCGGTGCGAGCCTGTCGGCGATCGCGCGGTGACCCTGGTCATTGGGATGGACCGAGTCCGTGAGGTCGCCCGAGCCCAGCCAGCCCGTCGTATCGACGAAGGAGACCCGCAAGTCGCCGCCGTCGACAGCCGCCTTCACGGCCGCCTCGGTCTGCGGGACGAACCGTCCGCGGAAGGTCTCCAGCGCGAAGATCCAGGCCTGCGGATAAGCGGCACGGACCTTGCGTAGCAGGCTGCTGTACGCCGACTGGAACTGCGCGGCGCTCACCCCGTGGCCCACGTCATTGGTGCCGAGGTTGATGACGACCGCGTCCGCCCGGTAGCGGCCGAAATCCCAGTCAGGGGTCGACGCGTTGGGATTGAGCTTGCTGAACTGCCGCTCCAGGCCCACGCATCCGTCCGCCGCGGCGACCAGACAGGCGCCGCCCTGGGCGATCTGGGTGTGCTCGGCACCGAGCCGTTCCCCGATCAACCAGCCATACGCGGTACGGGCGTTCTGCGAGGACGTCGTACCCACCGTGATCGAGTCGCCGACGAACTCGATCAGCTTGCCCGGCGCCGGCGGTGCGAAGGTCGTCGCTCCGCTGTCGAGGACCAGCCCCTGGAACACGGCGTCGCCGCGATAGGAGCCCGCCACCACCTGGTAGTTGACCTGGAGGGTGTGGTTCCCGGCGGACAGCGCCGACGGAGTCAGGTTCACCGTCCCCTTGACGTCGTCGTAGAACTTCACGGGCCCGTCGTCGATCCGCGCCCAGAAGTCGATCGTGTTCCGCTGTTTCAGCTGCACGGTCCTGCCGGTGAAGCCGACCCGGTAGTACGCGCCCGCCCAGTACGGGGTGTAGAGGCTGCTGGAGCTCTGCGTGTCCCAACGCCCGACGAACTTGATGTTGGGATCGCCGGGTTGGCCAGGAGCCGCCGCCTTCACGGGACTGGCCGTGGCGCTGCCCAGCCGGGAGCTGATGACCGGTGCGAGGCGACTGGCGAACTTGCTGTGACCCGCCTCGTTGGGGTGCCCGTTGCCGTCCTCGTAGTCGGCGCCGTCGGTGAGCCAGCCCGTGGTGTCGACGTAATGCACCTTGGCGTCACCGGAGTTGTTGCGGGCGCTGACGGCGGCCTTGGTCTCGGTGACGTACCGCTTCTTGAGCGTCTGCACCGCGAACAGGGCGGCGTTCGGGTACTTGGCGCGGATGTCGCGCAGGAACGTGGTGTACGCCGACTGGAATGCGGCACCGGTCACGCCGTGCCCGATGTCGTTGGTGCCGAGGTTGATGACCACGGCGCTCGCTGCGTAACGCGAGAAGTCCCAGTTCTGGCTGCCGGTGCTGCCTGTCCTGAAGAACTGGCCGCTCAGACCGGTGCACCCGGACTGGGCGACGAGACAGTAGCCGGCGCGGGCGATCCGGGTGTGCCGCATCTTCAGCTGCTCGCCGGTCTTCCAGGCGTACGAGTCGAGCGCGAGCCGGTCGGTGAGGGCGCCCGCGGTGATGGAGTCGCCGACGAACTCGATCAGCCCGGACGGCGTGGCCGGAGCGACCGTGCGTGCGCCGGAGTCCAGTACCAGGCCCTGGAAGACGGTGTCGCCGGAGCGGTAGGAGATGCGCAGGGTGTGGGTGCCCGCGGGCAGCGGCTGGGGAGTGAGGTTCACGGTTCCGCGTACGCCGGCGTGGAAGACGTCGGGCTTGCCGTCGATGCTGACGTAGAAGTTGACCGCGTCTCGGGCCTTGACCTGCACCGTCGTGCCGGTGAAGGACGTCTGCAGGTAGGCGCCGCTCCAGTGGGGGGTGGCCGCGGTGCCGGAGCTGGTGTCCCAGCGCCCGACATAGACGATGTTGGGATCGGACACCGAGCCGTCGCCCGGAGCGGCCCCCGCGGGGGAGCCGCTGCCCGCCCAGGACAGCAGGCAGGCGACGAGAGCGACGGTGAGGACGGCTTGCAGCGCGCGTCTGGCTCGGCGGCACAGTGTGCGCAGGTGGGGGGTGGTCTGCACGGAGTTCCCTTTCAACCGAAGGGGTGGGAGCGCTCCCAGTGGCAGCTTTTCGAGAGAAGCAATGAAACGGGTGAGCGTCAAGGGATCCGACGAGCCCAATAGAAAGCGCTGTCATGACTCTCGACAAGCCCTACGGCTGCGGCTCATCCTTCAGCAGACGCGTGGCATGAGCGCGACAGAAGGGGCTCCCCATGATCAGACGCAGGGCAGTACTGGCTGCGGCGGGCGGTACGTTCCTCGGTAGTGCCCTGGCGACGGGCACCGCACGGGCCGACGCGACCATCGCGGTCAACCCCGGTACGACGTATGGACGTTGGGACGGCTGGGGCACCTCCCTTGCCTGGTGGGCGAACGTGTTCGGGGCGCGCGACGACTTCGCCGACGCCTTCTTCACCACCAAGTCCGTCGCCTACAACGGCCGGACGCTGCCGGGTCTGGGCCTGAACATCGCCCGCTACAACCTCGGCGCGTGCAGCTGGAACAGCGTGGAGGGCGCGAGCATGGTCGCCTCGCCCAACATCCCCCGCTTCAAGCAGATCGAGGGCTTCTGGCAGGACTGGAACAACGAGGACCCGGCCTCCTCCGCCTGGAAATGGTCCGCGGACGCCCCCCAGCGCGCCGCCCTCGTCAAGGCCACCAGCCGAGGCGCGGTCAGCGAGCTCTTCGCCAACTCCCCGATGTGGTGGATGTGCCTCAACCACAACCCCTCGGGCGCCGCCGACGGCGGCAACAACCTCCAGTCCTGGAACTACCGCCAGCACGCCTCCCACCTGGCGGCCACCGCCCTGTACGCGAAGAACAACTGGGGCGTGAACTTCGCGACCGTCGACCCGTTCAACGAGCCCTCCTCCAACTGGTGGACGGCCACCGGACGGCAGGAGGGCTGCCACATGGACGCCACGGTCCAGTCGGCCGTCCTCCCGCACCTGCGCAGCGAACTCGACAAACGCGGCCTGACCGGTACGCGGATCTCCGCCTCCGACGAGACCAGCTACGACCTGGCGCGTACGACATGGAACTCGTTCAGCTCGTCGACCAAGGGGCTGGTCAGCCGCGTCAACGTGCACGGCTACCAGGGCTCCGGCGGCCGACGCGACCTCCTCTACACCGACGTCGTCACCACGGCGCGCAAGCAGCTGTGGAACTCCGAGTACGGCGACAGCGACGGCACCGGCCTCACCATGGCGAGCAACCTGTGCCTGGACTTCCGCTGGCTGCACCCCACGGCCTGGTGCTACTGGCAGGTGATGGACCCGTCCGCCGGCTGGGCGATGATCCACTACGACGAGAACACGCTCCAGGCCGGCGCCGTCCAGACGAAGTACTACGTGATGGCCCAGTTCAGCCGCCACATCCGCCCCGGCATGACGATCCTCGACACGGGCGTCGGCTACGCCGTGGCCGCCCTCGACACGACGGCCCGACGCCTGGTCATCGTGGCCGTCAACACGGGCGCGGCCCAGACCCTCACGTTCGACCTCTCCCGCTTCGGCACGGTGACCGGCGGCACGGGCGGCCTGGTCCGCCGCTGGAACACGGTCACCGCAGGGGGCGGTGACCTCTACACGGAACGCGCGGACACGTACCTCAGCGGCAAGCTGCTGCGGGTGCCGTTCGGGGCGGGCACGGTGCAGACCTTTCAGGTGGACGGCGTGGCGGTGTGAGGCAGTGCCGGGCGGAGCCCGAGGCGCTGCGCCCGGTCACGTAGCCAGCGCCGTCAGTGTGCGCTCGCCTCCGGGATCGCTACTGGTCGCGGGGACGAGCGCGATCTCGTCGAGTCCGGCCGCCGCGTAGGCGTCCATACGTGAGCGGACCGCGTCGACGTCGCCGACGAGGCCGACCGTCGTCGCGGCCTCAGGTGGCAGCGCGGCCAGCAGGGTCCCGCGAGTCGGCGCCCGTGCGGGCCAGCTCCACGGCTTCGCCGAATCCGGCCGCGGTGAACATGTCGCTGTAGCCGCGGACGGTGAGGTAACCGACGAGACTGCGCATGATCTGCGTACGGGATTCGGGCGTCGGATCCACGGCCGCCGGCGGCCAGGCGGCCAGCCGGGGCGGCGTACGGCCCGCTCGTTTCGCCGCGGCGTCCAGCTTGGCGCGGAGTTCGCCGACCTGTCCGGGGGAGACCACGTCGAGCACCATCCGGTCGGCATGCTCCGCCGCGACGGCGATGGCACGGTCGCCGAACGCCGCGACCGTGAGTGCTCCTCCGGGCGGCGGCAGCCGTCGCCGGAAGCCGCTGCCGGGCGTGAACTCCTCGCCCGGCTCGCGCCGCATGAGGTCCCGTACGGCCTCGGCGCTCTCGGCCAGCACGGTGGCGACCCGGGCGCGCGACCTGCCGTGCACTCCCTCGACAACCCGGACACTGGAGGCGCCGAGGGCCACTCCGACCGGCCGGCCGACGACGGCCGCGACTGCCGCGGCGCCCCGCACGATCGTCACCGGATCGCGGACGGAGACCGGGACCGGCCCGGCGGTCAGCGCGACATGATCGGTGGCGAGGCCGATCGTCGTCGCGAGGACGAACGCGTCCCACGTGGGCCCTTCGCCGACCCACACCTCGCCGTATCCGAGCCGGTCGGCCACCATCGCGATACGGAGGGGCTCATCCGTCGGGCTGTCGTCCTCACGGGCTGCGGCTACCACGGTGACATCCATGGCTCGCCGTAGTACGGCGCCGCCCGCGGGCGCAGGGCACACAAAAGACCTACGAGACGGGCTCCCTGCGCCGGCATTGTCCGGATCAGGTTCTAGGGGTCGCCGTCCAGTCTCTCGACCTTTCAGCCTCTCAGCCCGACAGTCGTAGTCGGCCCGAGCGGAAGCCGAAGCTTTCCGCCGAAGTCGGCTACTCCGGTCGAACTCCCTCGCTCGTCCCGTAGGCACTTTCAGTTTAGCGCGGTCCATAGCATACGTAACCCCCCCAAACAAGATTTTTCTCGCATTCCTCGCGCCCGAAGCTCACGGCCACGCAGTCGCCGCGTACGGGCGCAGCAGCAGGTGGTGCCGGAGTGAACCGTGACGGCCGGGCTCGCTACGTGCGGCCAGGGTGGGCAGCCGGTGCCGAGGCCGGAATGCGGGTTTTCCCCCGCCCGGGGCGGCCTGCCGCCGACGTGGACCGGCACCGCTTCCTGCTGTCGTTCACCGTGTCGCGGGCCGGTCGCCGTGCGCCATCGCGACCCGCGTCCTCCCCTCTGCGTCACTACGTCACTCGTTGTGGAGTACCTCCGCGATCGTGAGCCTGGCCGCCCTGCGGGACGGGATGAAGGCGCCCAGGCCGGTGATCGTGAGGCCAGCGAAGGCCAGGGCGGTGAGGGAGAGGGGCTGCCAGACATCCGTCATGTACGCGGGGAGGGCGAGGTCCACCGCGTCGGCCATCTCCGGGACGATCAAGTGGTGGCCGACGATGCCCAGGGGGATGCCGAGCAGTCCGCCGACCACGCCCAGGGCCGCCATCGAGGACACCATCATCACCGTCACCTGGCGCGGCGTCATGCCTATGGACTTGAGCATGCCCAGGTCGCGGCGGCGCTCGCGGGTGTTGAGGACGACCGTGTTGAAGACGCCGAGGGACGCGACCGCGGCCAGCATCAGCGTGAGGACCGATGCCGAGCCGACGATGGTCTGGGTGACGGCGTTCGGGCCGTTCGCCGTCGGGTTGAGGCCGGGGTCGGCGGCCCGGGCCGCGGCCATGTAGGCGTCCGTGTCCGTGCCTTGAGCGAGCTTGACGTGATAGGCGATAGCCTCCTCTTGCGGCGCCAAGGCCGTCATCGTCGCCCAACTCGCGTATATGTTGCGGGAGTTGCCGCCGAAGGCCTCGCCGACGACCGTGACGCGTTCCCGACGGTCGCCCTTCTCCAGAAGAATGCGGTCACCGACCTCCAGGCCGCGCTCGCGCAGGAACGGAGTCGGAGCGACGATCTCGTCCGTGTCGCGCATCCACCGTCCCTCGACGAGTACGTCGCCCATGGCGGGCCGGTCTCCCCGCCGTCCCTCGACGTCCGCCCCTCGCGGGTACCCGGCGACGCGCGCCTCGGCGTACCCCCGGGCGGTCACCTCGGTGGCGCCGGGAAGGGAGCGCAGGAGCGAGTGGAGGTCCAGGTCGCCGCGCTCCGGGTCGATCTCTCTGCCGTCCTTGAAGTTCCCGAGGTACACCACGACTTGGTAGTCGCCTTCGCCCACGCTCCCGAACCGGGTCATCGTCGTGGCCAGGCCCGTCGCGAACGTCACGGTGGTCACCCCGAGAACGACGGCCGCGAGCGTGAGCGCGCTGCGGCCCGGGCGGGCGAACGGCAGCCCAAGGCCCAGGCTGACCGACCGCGGCAGCCCGCTGCTCGCCAGTCGGCGCTGGATCCGCAGCGCGCGCCCGGTGCGCTGCGCGCTGCCCGCGCTGATCGCCCGGGCCGCGGACATCCGGTGCGCGCGCAGCGCGGGGACGAGCGCGGCGAGAACGACGACGGACGGCAGACCCAGCAGAGCGATGGCGTTCACCCAGGCCGGGACGCCACCGACGCTGTCGCGCATCACTCCCGCGTCGGGCCCCGTGAAGGCGAACTCCAGCAGAGGCCGGGCCAGGGCATTGCCAATGACGGTGCCGAGTACGCAGCCGACGACAGCCGGAACGGACACCATCGCCAGGTAGACGGCGACCACTTGACCGGGCGTGAAGCCGATGGCCTTGAGGATCCCGATGTGCCGGAAACCCGAAATGACCGCGCCGCTCACCACGTTGGCGACGATCAGCACCGCCACCACGATCCCCAGGACGCCGAAGGCCATGAGGTACGGGGCGTAGGCGCGGGCCGAACTGCCGATCTGGTGCTTGACGGTGAGGTATGACTGCGCGGCCGTCAGCGAGTCCGGCGGCAGGCCGGCGGTGACGGCGGACAAGCCCGAGCGGATCCCGCCCTCCGTCGAGGAGTCCTCGAACCGGAAGAGCATCTGCGTGGCGGTCGGACGCAGAGCCGCGATCTGACCGGGCGCGACCCAGGCGTCGGCAGACCGGCTCAGGGTGAACGCGTATCCGACGACGGTGAGGCTCGGGCCGCCGGGTACCTCGATCTTCTTGCCCAGCTGGTCCGTTCCCCAGCCCAGGTCCCTGTTCAGCACGATCTCGCCAGGCCGGGTGGCCCAGCGGCCGACCCAGAGATCCAGCCGGTCCACTGGACCACCCGGCCCCGCACGGCCGACGACCGTGACGCCGGTGCCCAGCCCGAACGACGAGGCAGTCTTCCGGGGCAGCTCCAGCACGGCCTGCCGGAAGGGACCCGCGGCGGCGTCGACGCCCGGCTGCCGGGCCGTACGCGCGAGTTGGGCGTCCGAGGCCTTGTCGGGATCGAAGGTGGCGACGGCGTGGGCGCCGCGCTGCTTGCCGAAGGCGCGGTCGAAGGGGGCGGAGGCGGCGTCCACCAGGCCCAGCGCGACGACGATCGTCCCCGTGGACATCAGGACGACCAGACCGATGACGAACGTCTGCAGCCTGCGACGGCGTACGGCCCCACGTGCGGCCCGCCACACGGCGCTCACGCGGTCCGTCCCAGGGGCTTCGCGTCGTGTGCAGGAGTCTTTTCGTCGTTCTCATCCAGGGTGTGCTCCCCGACCACGCGGCCATCCGCCAGCTCGACCAGCCGACTCGCGCAGCGTTGCGCGAGGCGTTCGTCGTGCGTGACCAACAGCAGTGTCTGGCCTATCTGGTTGAGGTCGAGCAGCAGATCCATCACCTGCTCGCCGGCCCGGCTGTCCAACGCGCCGGTCGGCTCATCGGCCAGCAGCAGGGCGGGCCGGTTCATCAGGGCGCGGGCGACGCCGACGCGCTGGCGTTCGCCGCCGCTGAGTACCGCGGGATACGCGTTCTTCCGGTCGGCGATGCCGAGTTCGTCGAACAGTTCCAGTGCGCGCATGCGGGCCTGCGCGGCCGGGGTTCCGGTCAGCTGGGCGGCCAGCGCGACGTTGTCGAGGGCCGACAGGTCGTCGATGAGGTTGAAGAACTGGAAGATCATACCGATCCGGCGGCGCCGGTACAGTGCCAGCGCCTTCTCGCCGAGCGTCCCCACATCCTCGCCGTGCACGAGGACCGTCCCGGACGTCGGGCGGTCGAGCCCCGCGATCATGTTGAGCAGCGTGGACTTGCCGCAGCCCGACGGCCCCATCACCGCGACCGCCTCCCCGGCCCGGATCTCCAGCGATACGCCGTCCAGCGCCGCCGTCTCGCCGTACTCCTTGCGAACGCCGTCCAGCCGTACGACGACCTCTCCCGTACCCGTGCTCTCTCCTGTGACCATGAACAGGACGGTAAGGCGGCGGGCCCGCCCGGACATCCGTCCCCGGATGGCAAACCCCGGCCTCTTTCGGCTCGTCTCGTCCCAGGGATGCAGGCGCCTGCATCCGGAGGATGATGCGCATCGCGGGCCGCTCTGCGAAGGTGAGCGTGTGTGGTCGTCGGGGGTGGGCCGGCTTGTCGCGGCGCTGGTGGTGGCGTGTGCCGCCGCCGCGTGGCTGGGTGTGGCGTTCCTGCGGGCGCGGCGCCGGTACCGCAGAGCCGTGGAGGAACAGGGCTGGTTGCTCGAGCGGGAGCGGCAGAGCGCGGCCCGCGGTGCCGTACGGTCCGAACGGGACCGTATCGCCCGCGAGTTGCACGACATCGTCAGTCACAACGTCAGCCTCATGGTGGTGCAGGCCGGGGCCGCCCGCGACGTACTGAAGACCATGCCCGACGAGGCCGAGGCGGCGATCAGGGCCGTCGAGGACGCGGGCCGCTCCACGATGACCGAACTGCGGCACCTGCTGGGCGTGTTGGCACCGTCGCAGAGCGGCGAGGACGAGGAGAGCGGCGACGGGGTGCGCGACGACGAGGGCGGCTGGGACGGCGGGGACGGTGACGTCGTGGCGGTCGGCCCGGGCCTGGCGCCCCAGCCCGGCCTGAGCGCGCTGAGCCGGCTGGTCGACCGGATCGCCTTCGCCGGGCTCCCCGTAGAGGTACGCATCTCCGGCGAGCCCCGCCCCCTGCCCACCGGGATCGACGTCACCGCGTACCGAATCGTCCAGGAAGCCCTGACGAACGCCCTCAAACACGGCGACGGCGGAGAGGCCGAAGTAACCGTACGCTACGCCGACCACTCCCTCCGGGTGGAGGTATTGAACAGTGGACCCAGTGTGCTGACTGGGGCACGGCCGGGTGAGAAGACCGGACGTTCGGGCGCCGGTGGCACGGACAGGCGGATCGGCAAAGCGGGCGTCGGCGGGTCCGCGCCTCCGCGGACCGGGTCGGTCGGGCGTGGGGATGGTACGGGGCGAGGGCTGTTGGGGCTGCGTGAGCGGGTCGCGGTGTACGGGGGCGAGTTGGATGCGCGACGGCGCCTCGGCGGAGGCTACCGCGTGCGGGCGCGTATCCCGCTGGACCGCCCATGAGCGCCGTCGAGCGTGCCCCGCGCGTCCTCGTCGCCGACGATCAGACCCTGATTCGTACGGGATTCCGGCTCATCCTGACGACCCGTGGCATCGAAGTCGTCGGCGAGGCGGCCGACGGAGCGGAGGCGGTGGCGGCGGCGCGCGAATTGCGGCCGGACGTCGTTCTCATGGACATCCGGATGCCCAACATGGACGGCCTGGAGGCGGCTTGGCTCATCCTGCAACAGGCCCCGGAATGCCGGGTGTTGATGCTCACCACCTTCGACCTCGACCGTTACGTGTACGAGGCCCTGGCCCTGGGCGCGAGCGGCTTCCTGCTGAAGGACGTCACCCCCGAGCACCTCGCCGCCGCCGTACGCCTCGTCAACACGGGCGATGCCCTGCTCGCCCCTTCGATCACGCGGCGCCTCGTCGAGCGTTTTGCCGGAGGCGAACGTGGGCGCGGTGCCGGAGGCGAACGTGGGCGCAGTGCCGACGGCAACGATGAGTGCCGAAGCACCGAACCGGCGCCCCCGCACCGCGACCTCGCCGCCCTGACTCCCAGGGAGCTCGAAGTCCTCACCCTCCTGGGCCGCGGTCTCTCCAACGCCGAACTGGCCGCCGAGCTGACCCTCAGCGAAGCCACCGTGAAATCCCACGTCGCTCGCATCTTCGCCAAGCTCGCCCTCCGCGACCGTGCCCAGGCCGTCGTCCTCGCCTATGAAACCGGGCTCGTGTCCCCGGGCGCTTGACAGGCACTTAGCATGACCGGATACCACTCGACTTGTTCGCCGGAATGTACGTCCGCGACTACGAAGCCGCGAAAGACTGGTACGCGCGGCTGTTGGGGGAGCCGACCTACATCGCATCCGACACGGAAGCCGTCTGGGAACTCGCCGAGCGCCGTTTTGTGGCCATCGAGCAGAACGTCGAGCACGCCGGTCACGGCATCCAGACGATCTTCGTCGAGGATTTCGACGCCCGCGTCGCGCAGATCGCCGAGCGCGGGCTCGAGCCCGTGAAGCGGGAGACCTACCGAGTTCATCGGTGGTGCTCCGCCGTTCACGGCGGAGGTGAAGCCGATCCGGTCGTAGCGGAGCGCCGCAGCGTCTGGTGATGTCCTGGACCGGCGCGGAGCGTCGGGGCGGCATTCCGGCGGAGCCGGAGTGAGCGTGGTCAGGTCGGGCGTTGCTGCTGCCGGATGTACTGCTTGACGACGGTGAGGGGTGCTCCGCCGCAGGAGGCGGCGAAGTAGGAGCCGGACCAGAAGCGACCGCCCCACAGATAGCGGCGCACATGGGGTTCGAACTCCTGGCGCAGGCGGCGTGAGGAGACTCCCTTGAGGGAGTTCACCAGCTTCGACAGGGCGACCTTGGGCGGATAGTGCACCAGGAGATGGACATGGTCGTGTTCGCCGTTGAACTCATGCAGTTCGGCCTCGAAGTCCGCGCAGACTTCCCGCATGATCTCCTCGCGCCGGTCCAGCATCGCCTCCGTGAACACTCCACGACGGTATTTGGTCACAAACACCAAGTGGACATGGAGGTTGCAGACCACATGACGACCGGTTCTGACCTCTGTGTTCGGCTTCCAGCGAGGTGACGTAAACCACCGCTAGCGTCGACGCCCATGGGGCAACAGGACAGTCGGCAAGGGCTGGTGAAGCGGCAGTTCGGGCATCGTGCCCGGCTGGCGCTCGACCCTGCCCAGGTGACGGTCCTGGACGCACAAGGGCATGCGGCGCGCACCACCTGGAACCTGCTGCACGACTGGTGGAGGATGCTCCCGAAGGCCAAGCGGACCCTGGCGGCGGCCGACACGGTCATCCGCCAGGGCCGCAGGGAGCTGGACTGGCTCGGCGTGCTGCCCGCGCAGGCCGCCCAGGCGGTGCTGAAAACCTACTTCCAGGCGTGGAAGAACTGCTGGGAGGGCCGGGCCCGGGCACCAGAGTTCAAGGCCCGCTTCCGCACGAGGATGAGCATCGACATCCCGCAGGGCCGCGACCTGCACGTGGTGCGGGTGCACCGCCGGTGGGGCATGGTCAGCATCCCCAGGCTCGGCCGGGTCCGCTTCCGCTGGACCAAAGACCTCCCCGTCGGCAAGCACGCGGACAACGGCAACAAGATCAGCGGGGCGCGGCTGGTCAAGGACGCCCTGGGCTGGCACATCGCCTTCCGCGTCACCACCCTGGCCCCCGCCCCGGCCCGCATCTGGGCCCGGAGGTCGGCATCGACGCCGGGATCACCGTCCCGCTGGCCCTGTCCGACGGCGAAACCGCCGAACACGGCCCCTGGCTCAGCAAGAAGGAAGAAGCCCGCCTGCTCCACTGTGAGCAGCGAGCGGCCCGCCGCAAGAGCCACCGCAAGAAGGGCGAGCGCACCAGCCACCGCCTGAGCAAGACCTACGACCGGATCGCTCGTATCCGCGCGACAGCCAAGCGCCGACGCGAGGACTGGCAGCACAAAACCACCACCGCCATCGCCGACACGTACGGCACGGTGGTCGTCGAAGCACTGCACATCACGAACATGACCAAGTCCGCAAAGGGCACCGCCGAGCAGCCGGGCAGGCAGGTCGCGCAGAAGGCCGGACTCAACCGGGCCATCCTCGGCGAAGCCTGGGGACGGACCGTGCACCTTTTGGCCTACAAGCTCGCCCGCCGGGGCGGACTCCTGGCCGAGGTCCCCGCCCCGGGCACCTCCCGGGAATGCGCCCAGTGCCACACGGTGACCTTGGGCAGCCGGAGGAACCAGGCCGAGTTCGTGTGCAACAACCCCGCGTGCGGCTGGGAAGGCAACGCCGACACCAACGCCGCCCGCACCGTGCTTCACCGATACCGGACGGGCCACGCGCTCGTCCCGGCTGCCGGGAGGGCAGTCGTCAGGCGCGCTTCGCACGGCGTCAAACCCGCCACCGCAAGGTAGGCAGGAATCTCCCGGATTCATCCGGGAGAGAGCTTCAATCCAACGGCGTGCGCAAGGCGCTGTACCGCGACCCGACGGCAACGAGATCGGCTTCGGGGGGAGCCCCGGCTTAGAACTCCCATCCTGTTCGTGCTGCGCACCGGGATCCCCTGGGAAAAGGCGACTGCACGCTCTGCCGAGCGAGGGCCGACTAGCTCTCCCGCGCCCACGGCCGCAGCTTCTCCGGGTTGCGGACCGCCCAGATCCGGGTGACACGCCCGTCGGAGACGTCGAACGAGGCTACGGTCATGACGACGCCGGCACGCTGGGCCACCAGGCCCGGCACACCGTTGACCGACCGCTCCAGGAGTTCGAGCCCCGGAGCCTTGTCGGCAATGGCGACCATGTACTGGGCGATGCGCGCGCCGCCCTCGACCGGGCGAAGGACGGTGCCGACCATGCCGCCGCCGTCGGCGGTCATCACGGCGGCCGGGTTGAGGAGACCGACGAGGGCTGCGATGTCCTTGGTCTCCCAGGCCTCTTTGACATGCCTCACCACGTCGGCCTGGCCGGTCGCCGTCACCGGAGCACGCGCGACGCTCACCCGCCGCCGGGCGGAGGCCGCCAGCTGCTTGCAGGCCGCAGGGGTCCGGCCGAGAACGTCGGCGATCTCGGCGAAGGGGTACCGGAAGACGTCATGCAGGACGAACGCCACCCGCTCGGCGGGCGTCATCGACTCCAGGACGACGAGGAAGGCCATGGCCACCGACTCGTCCAGAACGATCTGGTCGGCGGGGTCTGCAGGGCCGGTGGGGTCGGCGCCGCCCGCGTGGTCCCACTCGGTGCGGTCGGGCAGCGGCTCGGGCAGCCACGCGCCGACATAGCGTTCACGGCGAGCCCGCGCCGAGCCGAGCAGGTCCAGGCAGATGCGGCCGGTCACCGTCGTGAGCCAGGCGCCGGGGGACAGGATCTCCTCCTGCCGGCTTCGTGGCAGCCCGTACCAGCGTGCGTAGGCATCCTGTACGGCGTCCTCGGCCTCGGTTACCGAGCCGAGCAACCGGTAAGCGACATTGATCAGTTGGCGTCGCTCGCCGGCTATCTCATCTGCGCTGGTCCCGACAGTGCCCATGCTTCCGGCCGCCCCCCTCGCCTTACCTTTCGCAGGCCCGCGTCGTCGGGCTGGTGAGACCTTATCGATCTACTGCCCGAGGGCGGGAAAAGGGGACTGTGACATGGCCACTCAGGTGACGGCGACGGCGAACGCACAGCGCGGCTCCTCGTTCCTGCAGATCGCGATCGCCCTGCAGACCCTGACCATCTTCCTTCAGGCGGCCTCCGCCGGACTGCTGCTGACCTCGTCCTACGGAGAGATCCTGCACAGTGTCGGAGCCCGTGTGATGTACGGGGCGTCGATGCTGTACGTGCTCGCGGCGGTGCTGGCGTGGAAGCCGGGCGGCGGCTCGCCCCGGCCTGTCTGGCACGCGTCAGGTTTCCTCGTACTCGCCTCGGTCCAGGTCGTGCTCGGCATCGCGCACGTCCCGTCGGTCCATCTTCCCCTGGGTGTCCTGATGTTCGGTCTGAGTGTGCTGGCGCTGGCCCGGCGCTAAGGTCCGATACGGGGCCCGCCGGGATCAACTAGGCCGCTTCTGAATCATCTGATCGTTGGTCTGGGACTCCGTGTGCCGTCAGCCGCGACGGGGTCCGGGCTCCCCTCGTCATCCCGCACAAGCCAGACGACTCCGCTCTAGCGGACGTCTCGGAAGAATGCTGCGGCTTGCGAACCACTCTGACGCATGACCACATGAGCCCAGCGTTCCGCACCACTCATTTCGTCAGGAGTTCTTAGCCGCTGCCGCGGGCCTACGCCGTTGCCTGTCCGGCCAGTTGGTCGAGGCGGTCACGGTGGGACGAGGGCAGCTGGAGGTGTTCCGCCGCGAGGTTCTCCTCCAGGTGGTCGATCCGGGCGGTGCCAGGGATCGGCAGGATGACCGGCGAGTGGCCGAGCAGCCACGCGAGCGTCACTTGCGTAGGGCTGGCGTCGAGCTCGGTCGCCACGGCGGCGATCTCGGCCCTCTCGCCCGACGTACCCCACGCGACAGGCCGCCAGGGCAGGAACGCAATCCCCGCCGCCTCGCAGGCCGCGAGTACGGGCTCGTGCTCACGGTCGAGGACGTTGTAGCGGTTCTGCACGCTCACGACGTCGATGATCTCCCGTGCCCGTTCGAGTTCGGCGACGGTGACCTCGGACAGTCCGATGCGGCCGATCTTGCCCTCGGTCTGGAGTTCCCGCAGCGTGCCGAGCTGGTCGGCCAGGGGCGTCTCCGGGTCGATGCGGTGCAGCTGGAGCAGTTCGAGCCGCTCGACGCGCAGCCGACGGAGGGCCTCGTCGACCTGAGCGCGCAGCACGGAGGGCCTCGCGTCGAGCCCCCACTCACCCGTCTCGGCGGATCGCGCGACGCCCACCTTGGTGGTGATGAGCAGCCCCTCCGGGTAGGGGTGCAGGGCCTCGGCGAGGAGCTCTTCGTTGGCGCCTCCGCCGTAGAGATGGGCCGTGTCGATCAGTGTGACGCCCAGCTCGACGACCCGCCGGGCGACCGCGATGGACGCTTCACGGTCCGGGGCGGGCTTGGTCGGCAACTGCATGGCCCCGAACCCGAGCCGCCGTACGTCCAGATCCCCGCCGATGCGAAACGTGGTCGATGTCAACTGCTGTCTCCGCCCCCTCATTCAAGAGGCAACGCTAACAGCGCAGTTGGCATGCATGGCTGGCTCAATGCGATTCACGGCTCACCGCCGACCCCGAAGAACCGGTCAGGAAGTCGAGGTCGGCGCCGGTGTCCGCCTGGGTCACATGGTCCACGTACAGGCGCTCCCAGCCCCGTCCGGGGTTCGCGAACCCGTCCAGGGTCGTCTTGTTGGGCGTACGCAGCGCCAGTTCGGTGTCGTCGGCCTCGAGGGTGAGCGTGCGCGAAGGAACGTCGAGAGTGATCCAGTCGCCGTCGCGCACGAGCGCCAGTGGACCGTCGGCGGCGGCCTCCGGGGCGACGTGGAGGACGACCGTTCCGTACGCCGTGCCGCTCATTCGGCCGTCGCAGATCCGCACCATGTCCCGTACGCCGCGCTCCAGCAGCTTCCGCGGCAGGGGCATGTTCGACACCTCGGGCATGCCCGGGTAGCCCTTGGGACCGCAGCCGCGCAGCACGAGCACGGAATCCGCGTCGACCGGCAGATCCGGGTCGTCGACGCGGGCGTGGAAGTCCTCGATGTGGTCGAACACGACCGCCCGGCCCCGGTGTTGGAGTAGTCCGGGCGAGGCGGCGGCGGGCTTGATGATGGCTCCGCTCGGGGCGAGGTTGCCGCGCAGCACGGCGATGCCCGCGTCCGGTTGCAGCGGCGTCTCGCGCGGGCGGATCACTTCCCGGTCCCAACTCTCCGCGTCGTCAAGGAAGTCGACGAGGGGCCGTCCGGTGACGGTGGTCGCCGTGGGGTCGAGCAGGTCACGGACTTCGCGGAGCACCGCGAGGAGTCCGCCCGCGCGGTGGAAGTCGTCCATGAGGTGCGTGCCCGCCGGCAACAGGTCGACCAGGAGCGGGACATGGGATCCGATCCGGTCGAAGTCGTCCAGGCTCAGCGGTACGCCGAGCCGGCCGGCGATGGCCAGCAGATGTACGACGGCATTGGTGGACCCGCCGGTGGCCGCGAGCGCGACGATCGCGTTGTGGAAGGAGGCGGCGGTCATGACGTCGGCGGGCGTGCGCTGCTCGGCCACCAGTTCGACGGCCAACTGGCCCGTCTCATGGGCGGCTTCGAGTAAACGGCTGTCGGGTGCGGGCGTTCCGGCCAGTCCGGGCAGCGTCATGCCGAGCGCCTCCGCGACGACGGCCATCGTCGATGCCGTACCCATCGTGTTGCAGTGCCCCCGGCTGCGGATCATGGACGACTCGGAGCGGGTGAAGTCCTCCTCGGACAGCGTCCCCGCGCGGACCTCCTCGCTCAGCCGCCAGACATCCGTCCCACAGCCGAGCGGCTTGCCGCGGAATGTGCCGGTGAGCATCGGGCCGCCGGGTACCACGACTGCGGGCAGGCCCACGGAGGCGGCGGCCATGAGCAGGGCGGGGATCGTCTTGTCGCAGCCTCCGAGGAGTACGACGCCGTCGATCGGGTTGGCGCGGAACATCTCCTCCGCCGCCATCGCGGCCATGTTCCGCCAGAGCATGGCGGTGGGCCGCATCTGGGTCTCGCCGAGCGAGACCACGGGCAACTCCAGCGGAATGCCGCCGGATTCGTGCACTCCGTCCCGTACGGACTTGGCGACCTCACCGAGATGGGCGTTGCAGGGGGTCAGATCCGACGCGGTGTTCGCGATGGCGATGTGCGGCCGGCCGGAGAAGGCGTCCCGGGGAAGGCCGCGCCGCATCCATGCACGGTGGATGTAGGCGTTGCGGTCCGTCCCCCCGTACCACTGTGCGCTGCGCAGTTCAGGCGGCATTCGTCGTCCCTCCGGCGCGCTTGCGGGCGTTGGGCTGGAGCGGTTCACGCTAGCTCAGTGCAAGGGGCACTGAACAGCGTCAGCGTGTGGCCGCATGCCGCGTTCGGCGTCAACACCGGCACCACACCCCCGGCGGAGCATGAGCAACTGCGCAGGACGAGCTGACCCTCTGGCACCCGCCGACCGGATACGGCACCATGACGGGCCGTACCGCCGAGGATCACAGCGTTGTCGTACCCGATCGCCAACTGTGCGGCCGTGTACCGGAATTGACCGGTATGCGGCCGCACCCTCGTGTAGCGGAAAGGACCCCCATGCTCCGGAACCGTCGCCCCCTGCTCGCCGCCACCGCCGCGGGCGCGGCGCTGGCCACCGTCCTCGTCGCACCATCGCCCGCCCCCGCCGCGGAGGTGCCGGGCGTCGGCGCCTACTACGTACAGAGCGCGACCACAGGACTGAACGCGGCCGACAGTGGGGGAGCGGTCGTCCAGCGCAACCCCAGGGGCAACGAGGACCGCCAGCAGTGGACGCTCCGGCCGAGCGGCGCCTCGTACGTGCTGGAGAGCACCGACACAGCGGGCAGTTGTCTGGGCCGCTCCGGGGACCAGGCCAGAACCGTGGCCTGCGCGAGCGCCGACGCCGCGTGGGAGGTGAGACCGAACGGCGCCGACCAGTACGCCCTCAAAGTCCCCGGCGCCGAGCGCTACTTGACCGTCGGCGCCAAGCCCTCCGGGGCCAACTACCCCGCCCAGCTGGCCGTGGGCCCGGCGGGCGGCCTGGCCAACTGGTACCTCACGCCGGTGACGTCACCGACCGCTCCGATGCCGTCGCCGGAACAACGCACCCTGGACCAGGTCACGTTCCTCACGTCCCACAACGCGTACGCGAACGGCGTCGATGGCGGCTTCGCCCCGCCCTTCGTGAACCTCGTGCCGAACCAGACCCGGGGCATCGACCAGCAACTGACCGACGGCGTACGCGGGTTCATGATGGACGTCCACCAGACGCCGGACGGCGCGATCCTGTGCCACAACAGCTGCACGCTCGTCAGCAGCCCGGTCGCGCTGTGGGTCGACCTCCAGCGCATGGTGGACTTCCTGAAGCAGAACCCGAGCCAGTTCATCACCGTATTCCTCGAGGACTACGTTGATCCGGGCGTCCTGCGCGGTGAACTGGCCCGGGTGAACGGCCTGTCCGATGTCCTCTACCGCCCTGATCAGACCGGCGTGCGTACGGGCGGCTGGCCGCGGATGGCGGACCTGATCGCCGCCAACGACCGCCTGCTCATCTTCAGCGACCACAGCCGCTCCGCCGACCAGGCGGCGGGGCTCACCCGTGACAGCTTCGGCGTGATGTACCAGCGGGAGTGGACGGTCGAGAACTACTGGTCCATGGGATCCGGCGTCGGCAGCTCCGACTGGTCCTGCTTCAGCCGCTGGTACGACGCCGGCACGAACATCCCGCTGACCCGCACCGAGCCGCCCTTCCGCCCGCTCTTCGTGATGAACCACTTCCGCGACGTCGCGATCGCGGGAACGGCCACCACCGACAACACCAAACTCACCGACCGCGCCCAGCGCTTCTGCCAGCCGGCCGCCCGCAAGAAGCCCAACTTCCTTGCGGTGGACCGCTATGACCTCGGCTCGCCGTCGTCGGCGGTGGCCACCTTGAACACGTACACCTACTGAGGGAAATCAGCCCAGTTGCGCGCGCAGGAACTCGACGGTGCTGCCCCAGGCCAGGGCCGAGGACTCGGGGTCGTGGACCTCGGGGCGGCCGTCGTTGAAGAAGGCGTGATCTGCGGGGTAGAGGCGGAAGTCCGGGGTGATGCCGGACTGCCGGTGGATCGTCTCGCGGAGGGTGTCGAGGCTGTCGGCCGGGATGGCGGCGTCGCGTTCGCCGTAGTGGCCGAGGACCTCGGCCTTGAGGCCCGAGAAGTCGGGCAACTCGCCCCGGATGACGCCGTAGAAGGGAACCGCCGCGCGCACGCGCGGGTCGACGGCGGCCTGGTAGAGGACGAAGCCGCCGCCCATGCAGAAGCCGACCGAGCCGACGGAGTCCGAGGTGACCTCGTCGAGCGCCAGCAGGTGGTCGACGGCGCCGGAGAGCAGCTCGACACCGCGGGAGACCGGCAGGTCCTGCATCATGCGCAGCGCTTCGCCGCTGTCGTGCGCGACATTCCCGCCGTACAGGTCGGGAGCGAGTGCCACGAAACCCTCCGCCGCCAGCCGGTCGGTGACATTCGCTATGTGGTCGGTCAGTCCCCACCACTCCTGGATGACGATCACGCCGGGGCCCTGCCCGGACGGGGGCAGTGCCAGATAGCCGTGCGCGGTGGTTCCGGCACTGGGGAAGGTCACGTTCTGATGGGCGGGGGCCCCGGTCGACCTGGGCGTCTCGGACATGGCGCGTCACTCCTGTCACTCGATCTTGCCTCCAGCATGCAGGAGGCGTACGAAGCGACAGCAGGCGGCCCCTGCCCGGACGGGCTCAGGCCTCCGGAGTCGTGGCCTCCGCTTCGAGCAGTTCCATCAGCGCCCGCGCCGCCGGACTGGTCGCGTCCGGCGGCGGCAGCATGGCGACCGTCTCGTACGACGTCTCGGCGACGTCCTTCAGGGGGAGTGCGGTGAGGGCCGACGCCTCGCGCTTGTGGCCGAAGTGGCGTGGTACGACGGCGATGCCGAGGTTCTCCTGGACGAGATCGAGGAGGCTGTGTACGTCGTTGACCTCGAGGGCGACCGTGCGGTGCACGCCCGCCGCCGCGAAGACCGAGTCCGTGGTGCGCCGGGGGCCCCAGTCGGGGTGGAAATCGACGAAGTCCTCGCCGCCGAGATCCTCCGGGGTGACCGCGCCGCCTTCCGCCAGGCGATGCGCCGGGTGACACAGCACGGTCATCGGCTCACTGGCCAGGGGCAGACAGCGGAGCTGGTCGGTGTCGGCGCGCGTCGTCACCGCGAAGGCCAGGTCGAGGCGGCCGGCCGCGACTTCCTCGGCCAGCGCGCCGGAACCCGCCTGCCTCAGCCGGATCTCGACATCGGGGTGGCGCCGCCGGAACGCGGCGAGGAGCGGAGCCACACATACTCCGGCGATGCACTGCTCGGTGCCCACGGAGAGCGTGCCACGCAGCACGCCCTGCACCGCGGCCACGGCGTCCCGGGCCGCGCGGACCTGGGCGAGGATCCGCTCCGCCTCGGTCAGCAGGGCGCGACCGGCCTCCGTGAGCGTGACGCGGCGGGTGGTGCGGACGAACAGCGGGGCCCGCAGCTCACGCTCCAGGGCGCGGATCGAGGCGGACAGGCCCGACTGCGACACCATCAGCCGCTCCGCGGCACGGGTGAAATGCTGGTCCTCGGCGACGGCGACGAAATGCTGAAGGTGGCGCAGTTCCATGATTGAGAAGCCTATCCGCTGAATCCCATCCGATTCTCCTGTTGGACCGCTGCTCGGTGCCCGCGCGAGAGTGGAGCCGTCTCTGCCCGTTTCCCTCTTTCCCGGCCCTCTGGAGTACGCGTGTACACCGCACACCCCGACCGCTACACCGACATGCCCTACCGGCGCACCGGACGCAGCGGCCTGAAGCTGCCCGCGCTGTCGCTCGGCCTGTGGCACAACTTCGGCCCGGACCGGCCGGTGGACACCCAGCGGCAGATCCTGCGCCGCGCCTTCGACCTGGGCGTCACCCACTTCGACCTGGCCAACAACTACGGGCCGCCGCCCGGCGCCGCGGAGTCGGCCCTCGGCGAGGCGCTGACGGCGGACTTCGCGCCGTACCGCGACGAGCTGGTCATCTCCACGAAGGCCGGATACCTGATGTGGCCGGGCCCGTACGGGGAGTGGGGCTCGCGCAAGTATCTGCTGTCCTCGCTCGACCAGAGCCTGGCCCGTATGGGTCTGGACTACGTGGACATCTTCTACTCCCACCGCCCCGACCCGGACACTCCCCTGGAGGAGACGATGGGGGCGCTGCACTCGGCGGTCGTCCAGGGCAAGGCGCTGTACGTCGGCGTGTCCAACTACTCGCCGGAGCAGACACGCGAAGCCGCCCGCATCCTGGGCGAGTTGGGGACGCCGCTGCTGATCCACCAGCCGCGCTACTCGATGCTCGACCGGCGTCCCGAGGACGGGCTGCTGGACGCGCTCGACGAGCTTGAGGTGGGCTCCATCGTCTTCTCGCCGCTGGAGCAGGGCCTGCTCACCGGCCGCTACCTCGACGGGATCCCGGAGGACTCGCGGGCCGCGAGCGACAGCCCGTTCCTGAGCGCCGACACGGTCACCGAGGACCTCGTCCAGCAGTTGCGCGCCCTCGACGACATCGCCAAGTCACGCGGTCAGACCCTGGCCCAGATGGCGCTGGCCTGGGTGCTGCGCGGCGGTCGGGTCACCTCCGCGCTGGTCGGCGCGAGCAGCCCTCAGCAGCTCGAGGACAGCGTGACGGCGACCCGTAACCTCGACTTCGCCCCGGACGAGCTGGCCGGAATCGACGCGATCATCAATCTGTGAGGCGCAGGCATCAGGCTCCGCAACGTTTCAGCCAATGCGGGCCGTGAATATGCCAAGAGACTGGCTGAAATGGCGTAGTGACAGGGTGTCAGGAGTGACGATACTGAAACTCTGAGTACTCGAACCCTGAGCACTCGCATCGCGAGGACCCGCATCCTGAGCACTTGCTCTTGAGCTGCTTCGGTCACAGGCCGAAGGGGCCCCATCGTGCACGACCAGCACATCGCAAGGAAAGAGAGGCCGGACCGGCGGCAGGCCGGGCAACGGGGGTTAGATCGTGCACGACGAGTTCCTTTGCCATGTCACGGCGTACGGAATATGCGGCGGGCGCCGGGTGGGCGTACCCCTGGGAAGCTATCGGGCGCCCACCCTGGCGTTAGCCATGTGGTGGTTACGGGACCGGGCTTCCTGGATCGCCGAGCGGCTCGACCCGGATCCCGAGGCCCCCTACTACCCGCCGAACTCGGTCGCACCGGTCGCGGACACCACGCCCGACGTCCCCGGCATGCTGCGCGCCTGGTGCGGCGACATGATCCAACAGGAGCTGACCGCCGACCTGTTGGCCGCCGGGCGGCTCGTCCGTATCGCCACGAGTGACGACACCACCGAGTACGAGTTGCTGGCCGAGTCGGTGGACGCGCTGCGGATGCAGCGGACGATTCCCCTGCTGACCGTCCCCGCCGCCTGACCTCGGCCCGTGCCCCGCGCCGCCCAGGCGCATATATGAACGAATCGATAGAATTCGGGCATGGGAGAGCGGTCTGTTGCGCCCGAACTCGTCCTCGAGACCGAGACGGGTTCCATGGTGATGAGCCCGAGCCGGGCCTATCACGTGGGGCGCGACCCACTGTGCGACATCGTCATCGACGACGCCCGGGTGTCCTGGCACCACGCGGTGCTGCGGCCCGAAGACGGTCATTGGAAGCTCGAGGACGAGAACAGCACGAACGGTACGTACGCCGACGGCCGCCGTGTCCAAGCGTGGGATGTCGGCCCGGGCAGCGTCCTGCGCTTCGGCAACGCCGCCGACGGGCCGCGCGCCGTACTCACCAGCAGGCCCCCGCTCGCCGCCGAGCCCGCCGGGCGCCCGTCCGCCGTCTCCCTGCCCGCCGCGACCGGCACCTTCCGGCGGCCCACGACCGTACGCTCGCTGCCCGCCCGCACCGCCGTCCGCATCGGCCGCAGCAGCGACAACGACCTGGTCGTCGACGACCTGATCGTTTCCCGACGGCACGCGGAACTGCGCGCCCACGTGGACGGTACGTACGAGATCGTCGACCTCGCCAGCCACAACGGAACGTTCCTCAACGGGCAGCCGGTGACGCGGGCCCTGATCTCCGAGGGCGACATCGTGGGGATCGGCCACTCGGCGTTCTGCCTGGTCGGCGACCAGTTGCAGGAGTACGTCGACACCGGTGAGGTCTCGCTCGACGTGCAGGATCTGACGGTCGCCGTCGACCGGGGCCGCAAGACGCTGCTGGACCAGGTGTCCTTTCCCGTCGGCGAGAAGTGCCTGCTCGCCGTCGTGGGTCCCAGCGGCGCGGGCAAGTCCACGCTGCTGAACGCGCTGACCGGGCAACGTCCCGCCGACAAGGGCACGGTGCTGTACGACGGCCGCGACCTGTACCGCGACTACGCCGAGCTGCGCCAGCGCATCGGCCTCGTACCGCAGGACGACATTCTGCACGCCCAGCTGACCGTGCGCCGGGCCCTTGGATACGCCGCCGAGCTGCGGTTCCCGCAGGACACCGCGAAGGCCGAGCGCCGGGAACGGGTCGACGAGGTGATCCGTGAGCTGGGCCTGGAGGAGCGCACGGGGCAGCCCATCCACAGCCTCTCCGGCGGCCAGCGCAAGCGCGTCAGCGTGGCACTGGAACTGCTGACCAAGCCGTCGCTGCTCTTCCTCGACGAACCGACCTCCGGCCTCGACCCCGGCATGGACCGCTCGGTGATGCACATGCTGCGCGGCCTCGCGGACGACGGGCGCACCGTCATCGTCGTCACACACAGCGTGCTCAGCCTCGACGTCTGCGATCGGCTCCTCGTGCTCGCGCCCGGCGGCAGGATCGCCTACTACGGGCCGCCGCAGGAGACCCTCGCCTTCTTCGGCTTCGCGCAGTGGCCCGAGGCGTTCGAGGCCTTCGAGCGGGACCGTGACCGGGACTGGGCGGGGGACTACCGGGCGTCGCCGTTGCAGCGGCGGTACATCACCAACTCCAGCGCGCAGCCGCACCGTCCGGGGCCCGTCCGCGCCGAGGCCGTCGGACCGCCGCCCAAGACGCAGAGCTGGGGCGCGCAGGTGCGCACGCTGGTACGCCGGTACGCGGCCGCGCTGTCCGCCGACCGGACCTTCCTCGCCATCATGATCGCGCTGCCGTTCGTGATGGGCGCGATGGCCAGGGCACTCGCCGGAAGCCGGCTCACCCAGGAGACCGCGATGAACGCGCTGCTCATCCTGTGCGTGGGCGGAGTCCTGACGGGCGCTGCCAATGCCGTACGGGAGCTGGTGAAGGAACGGGTGATCTATCAGCGTGAGCGTGCTGTCGGACTGTCCAGATCGGCGTATCTGATGTCCAAGGTGGTCGTCCTCGGCGCGATCACGGTCCTGCAGGCGGTCGTACTGACCTTGGTGGCGCTGCTGGGCGTCGATCTGAACGCGCCGGGCGGTGAGGGGGTGCTCCTGCCGCCCCTCGCCGAGGTCACGCTCGCCGTCGCGCTGCTCGCGTTCACGGCGATGACGCTCGGTCTCCTCGTGTCCGCGATGGTGCGCAAGGAGGAGGTGACGATGCCCCTGCTCGTGCTCCTCGCCATTGTGCAGGTCGTGTTCTGCGGGGCGTTGCTGAAGCTGGACGGGGTGCCGGGGGTCGAGCAGTTGGCGTGGCTGGTGCCGTCGCGGTGGGCGCTCGGTGCGATGGCGGGCACCGTGGGTCTCGCCCAGCTCGTGCCGGGGGACAAGTCCTCCGATCCGCTGTTCCGGCACGAGTCGGGTGTGTGGCTGCTCGACATGGGCATGCTCGTCGCCCTGTCGGCGGTCTTCGGCTACGTGGTGGCCCGGCTGCTCAGGCGGCACGAACCCGCGGTCATGCGGAAGTAGGCGCGATGACGACTTCCGGCTTCCACCCCACGCACGTCGTCCCCCGCGACGGCCTGCCGGCCTGGGAAGCCCCGGACCCCGCCCGGCCCACCGTGCCGCTCGACGCGCTGTTGCCGGTCCGGCTCCTCGACCGGCGCGGCGACTGGGGCCACATCGTCTGCGCCAACGGCTGGTCGGCGTGGGTCGACGGCCGCCTGCTGATCGCCGTACCCGAGGAGCCACCCGCCGCGGCGCAACCGCTCGCCCGCACGGCGGACCCACGCCCACTGCTCACCCGCGTCGAGCAGGCGCTCGGCCGCTATCGCCAGGCGGTCGACGACCTGACAGAGGGACGCCTCGACGGGGAGACGTTTCGCGGGCGTACGCAGGGGCTGCGGGCGGGGATCGTGGTCGATGGGGAGTCCATGTGGCTGTACGAGGCCGAACACGAGCGGTGGGTGTACTGCGACGGCACACGGCTGAGCACGTACGCGACAACGGAGCCCCCGGCTGCGGACCGGCGGGACCCGCCGCCTGCCCCTGCCGCCCCGGAAGCACCTGCCTCCGGCGCACTGGAGCCGACGCGGGTGGTGGACACCGGTGGCGCGTCCGGGGCGGAGCCGACGCGGGTCGTGGAGGACACCGGCGGTGTCGCCGGACCGGAGCCCACGCGGGTCCTGGACGACACCGGCGGTGCCGCCGGACCGGAGCCCACGCGGGTCGTGGAAGACCCCGAGCCGCCGCACATCGCGGGAGATCGGGAGGCGACCCGAGCCGTCGCAGACACCCGCCACGTCCCCACCCGCATCGTGACAAGCGACGGTGACCCCTGATGTCGCACGAGACGAACCTCTACTCGGGCCGGCCCTCCGACCTGGTCGGCAAGCAGATCGCGGATTACCGGATCGAGTGTGAGATCGGTCGCGGTGGGATGGCCGTGGTGTACCGCGCCAAGGATCTGCGCCTCGACCGGACCGTCGCCCTCAAGCTGCTCGGCCCGCAGCTCGCCCGCAACGACACCTTCCGTAAACGCTTCACCCACGAGTCACGCGTGGCCGCCGCCATCGACCACCCCCACATCGTGCCGATCTTCGAGGCGGGCGAGACCGACGGCGTGCTGTACATCGCCATGCGGTACGTCTCCGGTCGCGACCTGCGTCATCTGCTCGACCGCGACGGCCCGTTGCCCGTCTCGGTGGCCGCGCGGATCGTCGGCCAGGTCGCGTCCGCGCTGGACGCCGCGCACGACCACGGACTGGTCCACCGGGACGTCAAGCCCGGCAACATCCTGGTCGCCCAGGGCACGGACAGCGACCACCCCGAGCACGTCTACCTCACCGACTTCGGCCTCACGAAGAAATCGCTGTCGCTGACCGGATTCACGACGGTCGGTCAGTTCGTCGGCACGCTCGACTATGTGGCGCCCGAGCAGATCGCCGGACGCCCCGTCGACGGACGTTGCGATGTCTACAGCCTCGCCTGCGTCATGCACGAAACCCTGTCCGGCGAACCGCCCTTCCAACGCGATGACGACATGGCACTGCTATGGGCGCACCAGTTCGACCAGCCGCCCCGCCTGACCGAGTCGCGCCCCGATATCGCCGCCCCGGTCGACGACGTAATGGCAAAGGCCCTCGCCAAAAGCCCGGACGACCGGTACGAATCCTGCCGCGCTTTCGTCGCCGCGCTGCGGGCGGCGGCGAGTGGAACCGCACAGACGGGCCACGCGCCAACTCGAGTGGATCTCCGGGCAGCCGGGTCCAAGGTAATGGAGAGTCCAGGGCCACCGCCCGAACCGCCACGCTGGGCCCTGCCGGTATTCCATCGATAAATGGGTTACGCGGTCGCTGTTCTTGGCGAGCAGAATAACGAGCGTGCCCATTTCTGGACCCGCCGTGCAAGCGCTCTCAAGGGGACCGTCAGAATTCCGTAATAGTTACCCGGGGGTACCCCTCGGCATAAGCTGTCAAGGTGTGCGAAATAGTGACTTAAGGGTGCGTTCCGGGCGGCCTGAAAAACCTCGTTGAAGGTTTGAGCGTCCGAGGGTCTCTTTCCGTATCCGGAGGAGTGACCAGGAATCCCGTAACCGTCACCGTGGCGTATCTCGTGGTGCCGGGCCGTGAGGCCGCCTTCCATCGCTGGGGGTGGGCAGCGCTGCGCGCGTGTGCGCGTGAGCCGGGCTTTCTCGGGGGTGGCGTGCTCGTCGACGGAGAGGCTGATTGGCATGTGGTCTACCGCTTTGACAGCGAGGATTCGGCCCGGACCTGGGAGAACTCGCCTACCCGGGCGCAGTGGGCGGCCCAGGCGGAGTCGCTCGCACGGGAGACCGGACGCCGCAGCGTGCAGGGCTCCAGAGCATGGTTCGAAGCCCAGGCCGCCACGCCGGCCACTCCGCGGCCGCCACCGAAATGGAAGCTGTGGCTGATCAATATGAGCGCGGTATTTCCGCCGGTGCTCTTATTCAATCTCCTCGTGCTGCCCTATATCGGCGACCTCAACCCATTGCTCCGAACTCTGCTGCTGTGTCTGTGTGTGACGGCCATCGTCACCTGGATTCTCATGCCACGGCTTCAGCGTTTCTTCAAGAAATGGCTGTACCCGCCGATTCAGACGATGCTCCGCGGACGGCACAAACGCCGGGCCGCATAGGCCCGGGAACGACAAAAGGAGGTGGGCGGGTGAAGACCCTGCTCATCGACAATTACGACTCGTACACGTACAACCTGTTCCAGCTGATCGCCGAGGTCAACGGCGAGGAGCCGGTGGTGATCCTCAATGACACCCCGGCCGACGAAATTCCGGATCTGCGCGAATTCGACAATGTAGTGGTGTCGCCGGGACCGGGACACCCCGCCGAATCGCGTGACTTCGGCATCGCCGCCAGGGTGCTCGCCGAGGCCGAGATCCCCGTACTGGGCGTCTGCCTGGGGCATCAGGGCATCGCGGTGGGGGAGCGGGGACTGGTCGAGGCCGCCCCCGAGCCCCGGCACGGCTACCTCTCCACGGTCCGGCACGACGGCCGGGACCTGTTCCAGGGGCTGCCGCAGCACTTCACCGTGGTCCGCTACCACTCGCTGTCCGTACGCGAGCCGCTGCCCGAGACCCTGGAGGCCACCGCCTGGGCCGAGGACGGCGTCCTGATGGGGCTGCGGCACCGCACCCGGCCCCTGTGGGGGGTGCAGTTCCACCCCGAGTCCGTACTCACCGACTACGGCCACCGCATGCTGGTCAACTTCCGCAACCTCACCGCGGAACGGGACCACAGGCCGCGTACGAAGAACACCGCGGTCACCCCGGCCGCGGCGGCGATCCCCCGCCCCCGGCAAGCCCCGCGTCCCGCCCACCGGCTGCACACCCGCCGCATCGCCACCGCCGTGGACGCCGAGGCCGCCTTCACCCGTATGTGCGCCGACGCCCCGCGGGCGTTCTGGCTGGACAGCTCCCGCGTCGAGGAGGGCCAGTCCCGCTTCTCGTTCTTCGGGGACGGCAGGGGCCCGCTCGCCGAGTTCGTCCGCTACGACGTCGACACCGGCCTCTGCGAGATCGAGCGGCCCGGACGGCCCCTGCGCAAGATCCGCTCCTCCGTCTTCGACTACCTGAAGCGGCAGCTGGCGACCCGTCATGTCGACGGCACAGGGCTGCCCTTCGACTTCACCGGCGGCTATGTCGGCTACTTCGGCTACGAGTTGAAGGCCGACTGCGGATCGGACAACCGCCACCGGGCCGAAACCCCCGACTCCTGCTGGCTGTTCGCCGACCGGCTGATCGCCGTCGACCACGAGGAGGGCTTCACCTACGCCGTCTGCCTGGCCGAGGACACCCCGCAGGCCACCCGCGAGGCCACCGACTGGCTCGACAGCGCGATGGCCCAGCTCAGCTTCGTGGCCACGGACAAGCCGCCGCTGCCCGTCACGTCCGAGCCGGACCTCGACGCCGCCGTACCGTGGCTGGTCCGCGACCGGGCCACCTACCTCGCGGACATCGAGGCCTGCCAGCGGGAACTCAGGGCAGGCACCAGCTACGAGATCTGCCTGACCAACGCCGCCCGGTTACCCGCGCCGCGAGACCCGTACGACTTCTACCGGGTGCTCCGACGCGTCAACCCGGCGCCCTACGGGGCCTTCCTGAGGTTCGGCGACCTCGACGTGGCCGGCTCGTCCCCCGAGCGCTTCCTGCGGATCACCCCGGACGGCATCGCCGAGGCCAAGCCCATCAAGGGCACCGCACCCCGCGGCGGCACCCCCGACGAGGACGCCCGGCTACGGGACGACCTGGCCGCGGACCCCAAGACCCGCGCCGAGAACCTGATGATCGTCGACCTGCTCCGCAACGACCTGGGCCGAGTCTGCGAAACCGGCACGGTACGGGTCTCCCGCCTCATGGCCACCGAGACGTACGCCACCGTCCACCAGCTCGTCTCCACCGTCGAGGGACGGCTGCGCGAGGGCACGGACGCGGTCGACTGCGTACGCGCCTGCTTCCCCGGCGGCTCCATGACCGGCGCGCCCAAGCTGCGCACCATGGAGATCATCGACTCCCTGGAGACCGAGGCCCGCGGCGTGTACTCCGGCGCCCTCGGCTACCTCGGGTGCGGCGGCGGCGCGGATCTGAGCATCGTCATCCGCACCGCCGTGTTCGCCGACGGCCTGATGCACCTGGGGGCCGGCGGCGCGATCGTCCTCGACTCCGATCCGGCCGCGGAGTACGACGAGATGCTGCTGAAGACCGCGGCACAGATGCGGGCCGTCCACCAGGAGCACACCGCTGTCCCCGCCGCTGCCGAGGAGCCCACTCGATGACGACCACGCACACAGACCGGCCGACCGCGCAGCCCACGACCAGTCTGACGACCCTGCACGCCACGCGGACCTTCGCCGACGCGGGCGCCCCCGGAAACCTGGCCGCCCACCTCGCCGCGCTCGCCGAACGGCGCGACTGGACCGCACGGACCGCCTTCCACCAGGGCCACCAGTCCTGGACCCATGGCGAGGTGCACGACCTCGCGGCCCGAGCGGCCACCGTGCTCACCGACCACGGCGTTGCTCCCGGTGACCGGGTACTGATCGCGCTGCCCGACTCCGTCGCCTGGGTGACGGCCTTCCTCGCCACCGCCCGCCTCGGAGCCGTCGCGGTGCTGGTCAACCCCGAACTCACCGCCACCGAGCACGAGTTCATGGCCGAGGACACCCAGGCCGCGCTGTGCGTGACCGGACCGGGCCTCGAGGACCGGTTCGCGGACCGCGCCCGCCTCGGCGCCGATCAGCTGGTCGCGCTCACCCGGACCGCGGAGCCGACCGCCGACGCCCACCCGGTCGACGCGCACACCCCGCTGTACATCCAGTACACCTCCGGAACCACCGGCAGCCCCAAGGGAGTTGTGCACTGCCACGGCGACCCGAAGACCTACCACGACCTGATCGGCCGGCGGCTGCTGAAGATCACCCCGGAGGACGTCACCCTGTCGGTGTCGAAGCTGTTCTTCGCCTACGGCTTCGGCAACACCTTCGCCTTCCCGCTGTTCTCCGGCTCCTCCGCCGTACTGGTGGACCGGCGCCCGACCCCCGCGGCCATCGACGAGATCGTCGTACGGCACCGGGTGACCCTGCTCTACTCCGTGCCGTCGGCGTACGCCGCCCTCGTGGCCGACCGGGCCGGGGGTCACACCGCCTGCTTCGCCTCGGTACGCGCCGCGGTGTCGGCCGGTGAGGGCATGCCCGCCGGGCTCGGGGAACAGATCACCGCACTGCTCGGCGCGCCCGTGCTGGAACAGATCGGCTCCACCGAGGCCGGGCACGCCTTCTGCGCCAACAGCTTCCAGCACAACCACCCGGGCACCGTCGGCCGCCCGGTACCCGGCTTCGAGGTGGAGGTGCGCGACAGCGCGGGACGCCCGGTGTCCGACGGCACATCCGGTGAACTGTGGGTGCGCGGACCGACGTTGACGTCCGGCTACCTGAACCGGCCCGAGGAGACCGAGCGCACCCTGGTCGGCGGCTGGCTGGCCACCAGGGACCGGGCGCGCCGCGAACCCGACGGCACCATCCGGCACCTGGGCCGCGCCGACGACATGGAGATGGTCGGGGGCATCACCGTCTCCCCGCTGGAGGTGGAGGCCGTACTGCGGACCCATCACGCGGTGAAGGAGGTCGCCGTCGCCGCCGTCACCGACCGGCGCGGCGCGAACCGGTTACGCGCCTTCGTCGTCCCCGTCACCCCGATACCGGCGGGCCTCGAAGCCGAACTCATCGCCCTGGCACGCGACCGTCTCGCCGCCTTCAAGGTCCCCAGGAGCGTCAGCTTCGTGCCGACGCTGCCCCGCACCCCCACCGGAAAACTCCGCCGCCACCTCGTCCGCCAGGGCGCGTGGTGACCATGAGCGCCGTCCCGCCGTTCCCGGCGGCCTCAGGTACCACAGCAGAAAGGATTGGGCGCATGCGACAGCAGCAGCCCCTGCTCCCCGACCGCGGCTTCTATCTGGGCCCGATGTTCCGGCAGGCGGCAGACCGCCACGGCGCGGCCTTCGTCACGCTGGACCGGCCGCTGGACGTCAACCCCGACCTCGGCGTCTACCTCAGCTACACAGTCCTCGCGGACCTCGTCGACGAACTCTCCGCCCGGCTGTGGGAGGCCGGGGTCAGGCCATCGGAGGAGGTGGTCATCCACAAGTCGGACAACGTCGACATCGTGCTGCTGACCTGCGCCGTCTCCCGGATCGGCGCCGTCCCCGCGCTGCTCGCGCCCGCGCTGGCAGGCCCAGTGGCCGGACAGCTCATCGAGCGCCTCCGCAAGCCCTGGCTGATCACCGACCGAGCCAAACTGGAAGGACCCCTCAAGGACGTCGAACTCCCCACGCTCGTACGGCAAACGCTCTCCGTGGACGACGCGCCCGGAGCCGTCCCCCTGGAGCAGTACGCCGGCAGCAAGCCGCCCGCGCCCGTACGCCTCCACCCCCGCGAACCCTCCCTCATCACACACAGCTCCGGCACCACCGGCGTGCCCAAGCTCGCCGTGCACTGCCCGAACACCATGTGGAACCGCCTCGTACCACAGAAGGCGATGGGCTGGCCCACCCGCGGCGAAATCGCGGCACTGCACATGTCGTTCGTACACTCGCGCTTCTACCATCTGCTCGGCGTGCTGCTGCACTTCGGCAGCCCACTGGTGCTGATCACCCACCCCGAACCCGCCTCGGTCGGCCCCCTCCTCACCCGCCACCGCCCCGGCATCGTCGAGACCCACCCCAACACCTTCGTGCTGTGGGAGGAGTTGGCCGACGCCCCCGGAGCGCCGCTGTCCCGGGTCCGCTCGTACGGCTCCACCTTCGACGCGATCCATCCGCGGACCGTGCGGCGGCTGCTGGACGCCTCGAAGCGCCGCTCGCCGTATCTGATCCAGCTGTACGGGCAGAGCGAGACGGGCCCGGTCGCCTTCCAGTGGTTCACCCGGCGCAGCGCCGCCCGCGCCGACGGCCGCCGGGTAGGGATCGGCATCCCCGGCTTCACGCGCGTACGCATCGCCGACGGCTCCGGCGGGCGGGCCAGGCCCGGAACACCCGGACCGATCGAGGCCCGCACCAGAGGCCGCATCCTCACCTATCTCGGCGCGCGGGAGCAGTACCTGCGCCAACTCGACGGTGACTGGTGGCAGATGGGCGACATGGGCTACCAGAGCCGGCTGGGCGCCCTGTATCTGATCGACCGTGAGATCGACCAGATCGACTCCGTGCACAGCAACCTGGAGGTCGAGGACACCCTGATGTCCCGCCTGGAAGAGTTGCGCGAGGTCGTCATCGTGCCGGGCGCCGACCGCGAACCCGTGCCGGTCGTGTGCGTCCGCGATGACGCGCCCCTGGACATGGAGCGATGGAAGGAGGCCACCGGTGACCTGCCCGCGATGGCTGAACCACGACAGTGGCGGTTCGAGGAGCTGCCGATGACCGCCACCTGGAAGGTGAAGCGGGTGGAGATCACCCGCATGCTGACCGAGGGCACCCGCACATGAGCCCCGTCATCGTGGTGGGCGCGGGACCCGTGGGCCTGTCGGCCGCCCTCGCCCTGCGCGCCCGCGACCTGCCGGTCACCCTCCTGGAAGCAGACCCCGAGGGCCGCGAACGGCCGGGCAGCCGCGCCCTGTTCGTCCACCGGGAGACCCTGCACCTGCTCGAATCGATGCGACCGGGGCTGGCCGACGAGATCACCGCGTACGGACGCACCTGGCAGACCAAGCGCACCCTGTACCGGGGCCGCGAGGTCTACTCCCGCACTTTCCCGCCCCCCTCCGGACCACCGCCCTTCACCAGCCTGCGTCAGGTGGACACCGAGCGCTTCCTGCTCGCCGCCTGCAAGGACGCCGGAGTGGAGTTCGTGTGGGGCGCCGAGGTGGTGGGCGTACGCACCGGCCCGGCCGGCGTCACCCTGACCGACGACGGCCGCACCTGGACCGGCAGTCACGTCATCGCCGCCGACGGCGCCCGCTCGGCGCTGCGGCGCGAACTGGGCATCGCCCTGGAGGGCAGCCACGCGAACGGCTTCCACGTCGTCGTGGACGTCGCCGACATTCCGGGCGCGGAACTCCCGCTGGAGCGGGTCTTCCACTACGAGCATCCCGGCGTCGGCGGACGCAGCGTGATGCGCGTGCCGTTCACCGGCGGCTTCCAGCTCGACCTCCAGTGCCGCGACGACGACCGTCAGGAGGCGTACGGCACGGAGGAGTCCGTACGCGGCTGGCTGCCGGCCGTGGTGGGGGAGGAGTACGCCGAGCGGATCCTGTGGGTGTCGACATACCGCTTCCTGCGCAAGGTCGCCGCCTCCTTCAGCGACCCGTACCACCGGGTGCTGCTCGTCGGCGAGGCGGCGCACCTCTTCCCGCCGTTCGGCGCGCGCGGCATGAACAGCGGAATCGCCGACGCGGCGGCCGCGGCGGAGGCCATTGCCACCGGAGTGCCGGAAGCGGTCGCCCACTTCGCCGCGGCCCGGCGCGCGGCGGCCCTGTTCAACAGCGCCGCCGCTGGCACCGCACTGGACCATCTGCGGCCCCGGCGGCGGATCGTACGGGTCAAACAGCGCACGGCAGCGGCACTCGCCCCCGTACTGCCGTGGTGCGGGGCCTGGCTGGAGCACGCTCCCTACGGGCCACGCAAGGGCCCACCGGCGAGCGCCGGCCGCAAGTACTAGGGCACGTAGACACGTAATGAGAGGAGTCTCTATGACGCAACCCGCAACTGCGGAGGGTCTGTTGGCGTGGAACCCGGGCGGTGGTCTCACCCGGGGTCTGGCCGCCGACACCCGACTGCTGGCCGCGGACTCGTGGCTGCTGCGCGACGGACTGGTGCGCGGCTTCGAGAGGCACCGCGCACGCTTCGAGCGCGCCTGCGCCGACTGCGGCGCCCCACCGCCCGGACAACTCACCGAGTTCTGGCGGGACATGACCGCGGCCCTGCCCCGTACGGGAACGTGGTTCCCTCGAGTCGAACTCGTCCGGGGATCCCTGCAGTTGAGGCTCCTGCTGCGGCATGCCCCGGCACTCGCCCCCGAAGTGCGGGTGTGGGCGGCGGGCCAGCCCGACCCGCGGACCGTGCCCCGCCGCAAGGGCCCCGACCTGGACGTCCTGGCCCGGGTCCGGCAGCGGGCGGCCGGGCAGGGCGCCGAGGAGGCCGTACTCATCGCCCCCTCGGGCCTCGTCCTGGAGGGATCGAGCTCAAGCCTCCTGTGGTGGGAGGACGACACCCTCTGCTCGCCCCCACCGCAGCTGCCCCTGCTCCCGGGAGTCACCCTCGGTCTCATCCAGGAACGGGCCGTGGCCACCGGCGTCCAGCTCGCTCAGCGCGAGCGGACCCTGGAGCAGCTGGAGGGCCGCGAGGTGTGGCTGGTGAACGCCCTGCACGGGATCCGTCCGGTGGTCGCGTGGGAGGGAAGACCGCTGGAGGCGGGCCCGGCGGTGCGGGCCGAGGAATGGAGGAAATGGCTGGACGACATCATGGAGCCGTTGCCGATCACCTGAACTCAACTGCGATAACTCAACGGCGAGAGGAGCGCCTCTGCGACCCGCGACGAAAAGGTCACATCCGAAACCGAAGGCGCCGGACGAATTCAATCGCCCGGCGCCTTCGACCCGTTTTCAATTTCAGACCGGATTCTGTTCCGGAGTCATTGTTTGAGACCTCAGTCTGCCTTCTTCTTGGGCTCATAAGCGCCCGGAGTCATACGTGTGGCGATGGCGATGCGGTTGTACGCGTTGATGACGGTGGCCGCCCAGATCAGTGCCGCGATCTGCTCCTCGTCGAAGACCTCGGCGGCCTCCGCGTACACCGAGTCCGGGACCCGTCCGTCGTGTACCAGGGTCACTGCCTCGGTCAACGCCAGGGCGGCGCGCTCCCGTTCGGTGAAGAACGGGGTCTCCCGCCAGGCACTCAGCGCGTAGACGCGCTGCTCGGTCTCGCCCTGAGCGCGGGCGTCCTTCGTGTGCATGTCGAGGCAGAACGCACAGCCGTTGATCTGGGACGCGCGAATTCTGAGCAGTTCGAGCAGCTCCGGCTCGATCTTGGCATCCCGCGCCGCGGAAACGGCGGCACCATGCAGGGCGCCCATCGCTCCGGAGACGTGGGGAGTAATTCTCTTGAGGGACACGCGGGTTATGGCATCGCTGTGGGACATGGGGTGACTCTAACCCCGTAATGACGGGCCCTGCAGCGGAATCAGGCGGAATTCTTCCGTCTCGTGGGCAAAGGCCGCCGGAAAGCGGCTGGTTCACCCTTGCGAGCCAGTAGATGGGCCTGCTGGAAGCCCCGTTCGTCGTCCTCGTCGGGCTCCCGCACCAGACGCGCCACCTCGACGAGCCCTCTCTCGCGCAGCAGGTCGGCGAGGGGGCCGGGCGACCATCGGTAGGCGAGCGCCACCTTGTGGTCGAACGCCTCCGCGAGCTGAGAGGGATCGTCGTGGGCCTGGAACGCGAGGAGCAGCTGGCCGCCCGGCGCCAGCACCCGGTGGAACTCGGCGAACACCTCCGGCAGCCGCTCGGGCGGAGTGTGAATGATCGAGTACCGGGCGAGGATCCCGCCGAGTGCGCTGTCGTCGAGGGGCAGCGCGGTCATCGAGCCCTGATCGAACCGCAGCTCCGGATGCGCCTTACGGGCGATGGCGATCATCTCCGCCGACAGGTCGACGCCGAACGCGGTCAGCCCCAGCGAGTGCAGCAGCGCGGTCACATGACCGGGCCCACAGCCGAGGTCCGCGACCGGCCCGGCGCCGTCCGCCCGTACGAACTCGGCGAACGCGGCGAGCATCGCCCGGTCCAGGGGCCAGTCCTCGAGCCCGTCGGCGAACAGTTCGGCGTAACGGGCGGCTACGGAGTCGTACCCCGTACGGGTGGTGTGCAGGAAGTCCGGCTCGATCATGGAGACGTACCGTAGTACGCCTCATCGGCCTCACAGTCGGGTACTGGCCACTTCGCCCCGCCGGTGCACACGCCAGGCGAGCAGCCCTCCCAGGAAGCCGGCCACCAGCCCCCAGAGCGCGGCGAATCCCAGAGCGGTCCACAGCCGTGGCCGCAGCAGGAGGTCACCGGACAGCCCGCCGCCGAGGTCACCGATGCCGAGGAGCGACAGGCCGTAGTGCGCGGAGATCTTGCCGATGAGGCAGACGGCGAGCACCGTGAGTGCGAGCGCGACCGCCATGCGCAGGGCGTGCTGCCAAAGCCGCGTCCGGGCCGGTGAGCGGGCGGCCATCAGGAACGCGGCGGCCAGCAGCAGCACGGCATTCACGACGACCAGCCACCACACCCTGCCGTCGTGCTCGGAGAGCGTCCGCAGATCGAGTCTCGAGATGTCCGGCGTACGCATCACAAGATCCAGCAGCCGTGGCATGGGCAGCCCGAACGGCCCGTCGACGCGGCCCTCCCACGAGGCGCCCAAGCCGATGGTGAAGGCGAGCCAGACGAGATTGGGCAGCCCGAGGAGAATCAAGGCGAACGTCTCGACGGCATACCCGCGCGTCGCCGCCACGACCAGGGCGATGAGGAGGCCGAGGACGACGTACGCGAGGAGCAGCACGACCATCGCGAACGCGGCCGGCCGTACCGACTCCTGGAAGCGCAGCAGCCGGGCCGGAAGCGGGGCCTTCCGCGACACCAGCAGCGCGAGGACCAGTACACCCGCGAGCCACAGCAGCCCGAAGAACAGCGTCACCGGTACGTCGGCCTCGAAGCCCACCCGGGGCGATGCCTCCTCCCCGAACAGGTCGCCGATGTCGCCGAGGCCGTCCTCTCCGAGCGAGATGTCGAAGGTCTGGCGGGCCGGCAGCGAGAGGGCGATCAGGGCGAGGAGCCAGACGACGGCGATACGGGCGGCCCAGCCCGCCAGTTCCGGAGCCCCGGCGACGGCTCGGTGGCGCAGCGGCCGGAGGAATCCGGCGGCGATGACCAGGACTCCGGCGAGGGCCACCGACAGGGGGAGCACCGTCAGGTTCGCCTGGGTCTCGGCGAGGGCTCCGGCGTTGCCCGCGAACTCGACCGAACCGCCGACCGCCGCCACCACGGCGGCCAGGACGACCCGCGGAAACGCGCCCTCCGGCAGCTCCGTCGCTCCGGCCGCCCACAGCCCGAGCGCGGCGACCACGACCATGACGACCACTCCGGCGAGAACCGTCACGACGGCCTCGACCCACCCGTGGCGGGCCACTGCCTGGTCAGGAGATGTCCGGGTGCTCACGTTGCCACGCTAGGCAGGGCTGCGGCGGCGCGCCTGCCGAGAGGGCCGACCGCGTCGGCTTGCGGACGATACTGGACTGGAGCACACAATAGGTTCATTGCAGATTAATCGGCATTAAAGGTCTGAAATGCCGTAAATCTCATCCTCGGGAAGAAGAGCTCGTGAGCGTCGAACCGCCGTCCTCCGGCCGCCCCACCGGACCGCCCTCGGGCCCGCTGGGTCCGTCCGAGCCTCCTCCCCCGCGTGCCCCGCTGGGCCCGTCGGGCGGCGGCTCGGAGGCTGGGGGGCCGGGAGGCGGCGGCCCTTCCGGACCCAGCGGCCCGCTGGGTCCGGCCGAGCCCGGCCCCGGTAACGGACCCGCCCGGCCGTGGTGGATGTCTGCGCCCCGCGTCGCGGTCATCGCACTCGTGGCCGTCGCCGCCGTGGTTCTGGCCGTCGTCTTCACCCGCCCCGACGGCGGCACCTCGGGCTCCGGCGGCGAGGTCTTCCTCCAGGCGGCGGGCAAGTCGGGCCCCGACCCCTTCACCGGGTCGACGGCAGAGGACAGCTCGACCGTCCCCGAGACACTTTCGCCCACGACCACCTCGGACTCCGCCAACGTGACGCGCGGCGTGGACGGTTCGGCACCCGGCCTCTACGGCGGTACGCGGAACAAGGCAGCCTGTGACGTAGAGAAGCAGATCACCTACCTCCAAGAGGCCCCGGCCAAGAACGAGGCCTTCGCCTCCGTCCTGGGCCTCGAGCCCTCCGGCGTCCCCGGGTATCTGCGCTCGCTCACCCCCGTACAGCTGCGGATGGACACCCGCGTCACCAACCACGGCTACCGCGACGGCACCGCCAACAGCTACCAGGCCGTCCTGCAGTCCGGCACCGCCGTCCTCATCGACGACCGCGGCGTGCCCCGGGTACGCTGCGCCTGCGGCAACCCGCTGACACCGCCGGTCGCGCAGCAGGGCACGCCCAAGAGGACGGGCGACTCCTGGCCTTCGTACCGGCCGTCGAACGTCGTGGTCGTCTCGCCCGCACCCCGGGTCATCAACACCTTCGTCCTCTACGACCCCGACAACGGCGAGTGGATCGAGCGGTACAAGGGCGACACCGGCACCAAGGACAAGAAGACAAAGCCACCCGAGAAGCGCCCGTCCCCGTCCTGCCCGCCCGGCACGAGCCCCTGCCCGTCGACCTCACCGGCTACACCGACCAAGCCGCCCACGGAAACGACGTCTCCGGACGAGACGTATCCGGACGACGAGACGTCCCCGGACGAGACGTCCCCGGAACCCGAGCCAACGACGTCCGAACCCCCTCCGGACGAGCCCGCCGACTCGCCCCCTGGCCAAGAGTCCCCCGACACGATGAGCGCCCCGGCCTCTGGTTCCGAGCCCGCCGACTCGCCCCCCGACCAAGAGTCCCCCGACACGATGAGCGCCCCGGCCTCTGGTTCCGAGCCGGTCCCGAACTACTAAAGGGGCCTTAAAAGCCCGCACCCCCACGCGCCTGCACTTGCCCACCGGCGGGAGGGGCCGTGGGCCGGTGCGTCCTATGCCCGTCGCGTAGGTTCTGTCTCAGGAAACCCGCACCGTGTACCAGCAAAGGGCCGTATGCCCGGCCTGCGACGGGCTGACGCACCGGCCCACGGCCCCGACCCACCCACGCACCCCAGGGGCGCGGGGAACGGCGCGACCAGCCACCACGCACCCGCACCCGACAACGAACCCAACCGCCGGAGGCACCCCGCGGGGAACGGCGCGACCAGCCACGACGGGCCCGCAGTCGCCAACGAACCGAACCCACCACCCCCGTAGGCGCCCCGCCCAACCGCCAGAAGCACCCGCCACCGATGAGTTTTCGGACGAGCATCAGTCGACACAGGTGACAGCGTTCATCCACCAGGAGGTAGCTCATGACCACCGACGGATTCACCACATGTCTCTGGTTCGACGGCCAGGCGGAAGAGGCCGCGGACTTCTACGTCTCGGTCTTCAAGAACTCCAAGCTCGGCCGAGTCCTCCGCTACACGAAGGCCGGGCCCGGCCCCGCCGGCACCGTCGTAACCGTCGAGTTCGTGGCTAACGGGCAGAAGTTCGTCGCCCTGAACGGCGGCCCGGAGTTCAAGTTCAACGAGGCCATCTCCTTCGAGATCCGCTGCGACGACCAGGACGAGGTGGACTTCTACTGGAACAAGCTCACCGAGGGCGGCGGCCAGGAGGGCCCCTGCGGCTGGCTGAAGGACAGGTTCGGCGTCTCCTGGCAGGTCGTCCCGTCCAGGTTCCTCGAGCTCATCGGCGACCCCGACGAGGAGAGGGCGGCCAGGGCGATGGCGGCGATGATGAAGATGTCGAAGCTGGACATCGCCACCCTGGAGAAGGCCGTCGCGGGCGAGTGAGCCGGAGCGGCACAGCGGCCGGCCCGCCTCACACCACCGTCGGGCGAGCCGACCGCTGTGCGCCGGCGCCACGACAACTCACCACTCGTAGGCGGACTTCGAGGCCTCGTACTGTCCCTGGCGGCGTCCCGTGGAGCCGGGCGGCTCCTCGAAACCGTCGAACCCCTCGAAGAGCGAGCCGGGCCGGGGCGCGGACGGTTCGGCGTCGCTCTCAGCCGTGACACGCCGACGCCGAGAGACGGGCCGGCCCGCCTCACCGTCCCCTGAGACCAGGAGCGGGTCGAACATCACGATCGATCCGGCCAGCACCAGGAAGATGATCGGCCCCATGAGCATGGGAAGCAGGAGCGACATGGGCGAGTCGCCGGTCTGCGGGTCGCCGGTCGTGTCGTGGAGATGCACGCTGACCGCGGCCATGCCCGTGTAGTGCATGCCGCTCACGGCCACACCCATGACCAGGCTGGCGCCCAGGCTCGTCAGAAAACCCCGGATCGAGACGGCCGCCCACAGCGCGGCGGTCGCGGCGACGACTGCGATCACGATGGAGAGCGCGACGGTGCCCAGGGCGTAGTGGATGCTCCCGTCCATCTGGATGGCCGCCATGCCTAAGTAGTGCATGGCGGCGACGCCGAGACCGGTGACGATCCCCGCGATGGACAGCGTGCCGCCGGAGGCGCCGCCGTATCCCACGATGAAGACGCCGATGCCGACCACGACGATCGCCACGACGAGACTGAGCACGGTCAGGCCGACGTCGTAGCGCAGGCGCGTCTCCTCGACCTGGAAACCGATCATCGCGATGAAGTGCATCGTCCAGATGCCGCATCCGATCGCCGCCGCGCCGAGCGCCAGCCAACCGGGCTTCCACGACTGCTTGTTGTTGAACAGGGTCCGGACGATGCAGCGCAGTCCCAGAGCCCCGCCCAGGCAGGCCATGAGATAGGCGGCCACCGGAGTGACCGCGCCGTAGCTGAATCCGTCCACTGTGCCTGGCATAGGCCAATTCCCCCCGAGGCATGGCTAGTTGAAAAGTGAAGGTTCGCGTCCGAAGGGTCGGCGTAGCAAGCCCTTACCGTCGGTACTCGGCCATGTCGGCGCGGCCTGACGCAAATGCTGCCCTCAGTTGGCGCAAACCGACCGGTTCGAATGCAGGCCCGCCCCGAGCGTACCCGTCGCCGGAGCCCGTAACGCCTGGGTTTCCCAAGGTTAAGTTCCGCGCTCCACGGGTTGGCGGGGGTCTCTGCCCACGTTATCGTTCACGCTGTTCACTCAATCGTTCCACCGAACGAATAGCGAGAGGGGTGGTCGGCACACATGTCCGACACCCATCACCCGGGACGGCGGTCGGTCCTCGCCGCGGGAGCCGCTAGCGCCGCGTCGCTCGGCGCGTCCTGGCTGCTCAGCGGCTGCACCGGCGCCTCGGCCGCGCCCGCCCTGCCCACGGACGAGAAACAGGGCGCCCCGGATCGCGGCGGCACCCTCCGGATCGCCCGGCCGCCCGCCTCGGACGCCGAGACCCTCGACCCGGCGAGCGCCCTGTCCGCGTACGAATACCTCGGCGCCCTCTACAACCGGCTGGTCCGCATCGGCGCGGACGGCACCGTCGCCCCCGACCTCGCCGAGTCCTGGGAGCCGGATGCCAGGGCCCGCACCTGGACCTTCCGCCTCCGCAAGGGCGTCACCTTCCACGACGGGCGCAGGCTCACCTCCGCCGACGCCGCGTACACCCTGCGGCACATCCTCGACGAGAAGACGGCGTCCCCGCAGGCGGCCGTCCTGGCCCCGCTCGTCGACCTCGACAGGCTGCGAACTCCCGACGCTCACACGCTGGTTGTGCCGCTCAAGACCCCGAACGCGGAGTTCCCGAGCCTCCTCACGCACTACAACTGCTATGTCATCCCCGACGGCAGCGCCCGCGGCATCGGCCGCACGGGTATCGGCACCGGCCCCTTCAAGCTGGAGTCGTTCACTCCCGCGGGACCCGGCCGGATCACGGCGTACGAGGACCACTGGGCGGGCCGCCCGGTCCTGGACGCCATCTCCTTCTACTCCGTCGCAGACATGTCGGCCCGATCAAATGCCTTGCTGGCCGGGCAGGTTGATCTCCTCTCCCAGACCAACCTCGACTTCGCCACCGCCCGGGTCATCGCGGCCTCCGACCGCGCGACGATCGCCCGGGTCGAGAACGGCCAGTGGTACGTGCTGCCGATGCTCACCACGGAGAAACCCTTCACCGACGTACGCGTCCGGCAGGCCATGAAGCTCGCCTACGACCCCGAGCACGTGGTGAAGGTCGCCCTGCAGGGCGCGGGCACGGCCGGCTGGGACAACCCGGTGCCGCCGAGCGACCCGGCCCACATCACCACGCACCCCGAGCGCGACCCGGAGCAGGCCCGGTACCTGCTGAAGCAAGCCGGACATGAAGGCCTGACGGTCGACCTCTACACGTCCGCCTACGACCCGGTCTTCACGCCGATGGCCCTCGCCTACCAGGACTCGGCCAGGCGAGCCGGCATCCGGATCCGGGTCAGGACGGCCGCGGCGGACTCGTACTACACGCAGATCTGGATGAAGAAGCCGCTCATGGCGACGTACTGGTTCACCGGCCGACCCGTCGACCAGCTCCTCACCCAGGTCTTCCGCAGCGGCTCCTCCTACAACGAGACCGCCTGGTCCGACAAGGACTTCGACGCGCTGCTCGACCGGGCCCGCAGCGAGACGGACGACGAGCGGCGGCGCGAACTGTACGGCGAGGCGCAGACCTTCGTGATCGAGAAGGGCGGGGCGATCACCCCGATGTTCGCCGACCGGCTCGTGGGCCTCTCGCGGAAGGTGCGCGGATACGCCGAGTACGGCTTCGAGTTCGACTATCTCGGCATCGGCCTGAAGGGAGCCTGAGCATGCTCTCGTTCATCGCCCGCCGCGTACTCGCCGCCGTCGGCACGCTCTTCCTCTCCTCGGTCCTGGTCTTCCTCGCCGTCCAGGCCCTGCCCGGTGATGTCGCCACCCAGGTCCTCGGCAGGGACGCCACGCCGGACGCGGTCGCCGCGCTGCGCGAACAGCTGAAGCTGGACCGGCCCGCCTGGGAGCGATACGCCGACTGGACGGCCGGCGCCCTGCACGGCGACTTCGGTGTCTCGCTCGTCTCCGGCAAGGCGGTCGGCGGCGAAGTGGGCATGTATCTCGGCAACTCCGCGCTGATCGCTCTGATCACGGTCCTGTTCGCCGTCACCGGCTCGCTGCTGCTCGGCATCCTCGCCGGCCTGTACCGCGACCGCTGGCCGGACCATCTGATCTCCACGGTCAGCCTGGTCGGGATGAGCGTCCCCGAGTTCGTCGTCGCGACCGTGCTGGTGCTGTGCTTCTCCGTCGCGCTGCCGGTGTTCCCGGCCGTCGTGCTGTACGGACCCGAGGCGAGCGTCGGTCAACTCCTGCCCGCCGTATGGCTCCCCGCTCTCGCCCTCGCGATCGTCATGGCCGCGTACATCGTCCGGATGGCCCGCACGTCCGTCATCGACGTGATGGCGAGCGAGTACGTCACCACGGCCCGGCTCAAGGGACTGTCGACGTGGCGAGTCGTCACCCGGCACGCGCTCCCCGGCGCCCTGCTGCCCACCCTGCACGTCATCGCCCTGAACGTCGCCTGGCTCGCGGGCGGCGTCGCGGTCGTCGAGAACGTCTTCAACTACCCCGGTATCGGCAAACTGATGCTGTCCTCCGTGCAGAACCGGGACCTGCCCGTCATCCAGGCCATCGCCCTGATCAGCGCGATCGTGTACGTCGCCTGCAACCTCGCCGCCGACCTCGGCGCCATGGCCCTCAACCCCAGGCTCCGTACGCGCGGGAGGACTTGATGACCACCCTGGAAACCCCTGCGCCCGCGCCCGCCGCTCCTCTCGCCAAGCCCTCCACCGCGGCCCGCGCCTGGCGCACGCTCCGGTCCTCGCGGGCGGCCACGATCGGCCTCGCGAT
>NZ_BAAGPS010000012.1:85611-131014 GCF_054783935.1 Streptomyces pseudoechinosporeus | reverse complement strand
CACGTCCTGATCGCCCTGCTCGCACCGGTTCTCACCTCGTACGACCCCATCGCGAACAACGCCGACCAGGCGCTGCTCGGGCCCAGTCGGGAGCATCTTGCCGGGACCGACCAGTACGGCCGCGACGTACTGACGCGCGTCCTGTACGGCGGCCGGTACGCGCTCGGTGTCTCCGTGACCGCGACGCTGCTGACCGTCGCGCTCGGCACGATGGCCGGGTGTGCGGCGGCGCTGCGCGGCGGCTGGTTCGACGATGTGCTGGGGCGGGTGCTCGACGCGGTCCTCTCCGTGCCGCCCGTTCTGGTGCTGCTGGTCGTCGTCACGGCGCTGGGCACAGGGCCGTCGGTGATCGTCCTCGCGATCGCCGTCGTGTACGTCCCTCAGGTCGTACGTGTCGTGCGGGGCGCGGCGTTGGCGATTGTGCCCGCCGACTACGTGACCGCCGCCCGGGCCCGCGGCGAGGGCACCTGGGCGATCCTGCGGCGTGAAGTCCTGCCGAACATCACCGACGTGGTGTGCGTGGAGTTCGCGATGCGGGCCTCATGGGTGGTGCTGTTGATCTCCTCGCTCTCCTTCCTCGGCTTCGGCGCCGATCCGCCGACTCCCGACTGGGGACTGATGGTTGCCGAGAACCGGACCGCCATCACCGTCGTCCCGATGGCGAGTCTCGCGCCCATCATCGCCCTGGCGACACTCGTGGTGGGGCTCAACCTCGCGGCCGACGCCCTGTCCAAGGCGTGGGGCGTCGACCGGATCAGGGAGGGGCTCTGATGACCGCCAAAGCTGCTGCCACTGCCACCGCCATCGTGTCCGTGGACTCCCTGTCCGTCGCCTACCGCTCGGGCGGACGTGACGTGTCCGTCGTCCATGAGGTGTCGCTCGACGTACGACCGGGCCGGACGCTGGCGCTGGTCGGCGAGTCGGGCAGCGGGAAGTCGACGGTCGCGGCGACGCTGCTCGGACATCTGCGGCATGGCTCGCGGGTGACGGGGGGTACCGTCCGGGTCGACGGCGCCGATGTATTCGCCCTGCCCGCACGGGAGTTGAGGCGGCTGCGGGGTGGGACGGTCGCGATGGTCGGCCAGAACGCCGGGCAGGCGCTGACGCCGTCCATGCGGATCGGACGGCAGATCGCGGAGGTCGGCGGGGCAGCCGGACCTGCTGGAACAGGTCCGGCTGCCCCGCCCCGCCGGACTCGCCCGCCGCTACCCGCACGAACTGTCCGGCGGTCAGCAGCAGCGCGTCGCCATCGCCATGGCCGTCGCGGCCCGGCCGAAGGTCCTCGTCCTCGACGAGCCGACGACCGGTCTCGATGTCGTCACCCAGCGCGGTGTCCTCGACCTGATCGGGGCTCTGCGCGACGAACTCGGCCTCGCCGCCGTGCTGGTGAGCCATGACCTCGGCGTCGTCGCGCACATGGCCGACGAAGTGACCGTGCTGCGGTCCGGGCGGATCGTGGAGGCCGCGCCCACCGGCCGGCTGTTCGCGGCGCCCCAAGACCCGTACACCAGACGGCTGTTGGCGAGCGTGCCGCGGCTGGATGACGCCGGGCTCGCCCTCGTGGGTGAGGCGGGGGAGCGGGAAGTGCGGCCCAGGGCCGTTGTTCCCGACGCTTCTCCTGTCGCCGTCTCGGCGCGGGACCTCACCGTCGACTATGGATCGTCCCGTGCCGTGGACGGAGTCTCCTTCGAGGTCCGGCGCGGTGAAGTCCTCGCCCTCGTAGGGGAGTCGGGCAGCGGAAAGTCCACGCTCGCCTGGGCGCTCGCCGGCCTGCGCGCTCCATCGGGCGGCGCGATGACCCACGAGTCGGGTGACCTCGCCCGGCCCGCCCGCAAACGGCCGTTGTCGTTGCGGCGCCGGGTGCAGCTCGTCTTCCAGAACGCCGATACGTCGCTGAATCCGCGCCGTTCGGTCGGTGACGCGGTGCGACGGCCGCTGCGGTTCTTCGGTACGGCGCCTTCGCGCGCGGAGGCCGCCACTCGAGCTCGGCAGCTCATCTCCGACGTACGCCTCGATCCCGCGTTCGCCGACCGGCTGCCCGCGCAGCTATCCGGCGGGCAGCGGCAGCGGATCGGGATCGCGCGGGCGCTGGCAGGGGAGCCCGATGTGCTGATCGCGGACGAGATCACGACGGCGCTGGACGTGTCGGTACAGGCCGACGTCCTGCGGCTGCTCGACGATCTGCGGCGGGAGCGGGAGTTGGCCTGCCTGTTCATCAGCCACGATCTCGCCGTCGTACGGGGGATCGCCGACCGGGTGGTCGTGCTGCGCAACGGCGTCGTGGTCGAGGAGGGCCCGACGGACGCCGTCTTCGCCGCACCCGGGCACCCCTACACCCGGCAGCTGATGGCGGCGGCCCTCGAACCCGACCCCGACGCGCGGCCTCTCGTGGCGGACGCCCCCGAGTGGACGGATGCCGCCGAACCGGACGACCTCTGGACGGACCACGGCGACGGCCACCGGGTCCGGCGCTGGCGCACGGCAGGCCGTGGCGAAGGAGACATGTGAGGTACCGCGAGCATTTCGAGCGCCAGGTCGTGCGCCAGGACGTCTGGATCCCCACCCGGGACGGCAGGACGCGCCTGCACGCCCGGATCTGGCGACCGATCGACGCCGCGGACGACCCCGTCCCCGCCCTGCTCGAATATCTCCCGTACCGCAAGACGGACTGGACCGCCCCCCGGGACGCCCAACGGCACCCCTGGTACGCGGGCCATGGCTACGCCTCCGTCCGCGTCGACATCCGAGGCCACGGCGACAGCGAGGGAACACCCGGCGACGAGTACGACGCGCAGGAACTCGCGGACGGCGTGGACGTCGTCAACTGGCTTGCCGAGCAGCCCTGGTGCACCGGCAAGGTCGGCATGTTCGGCATCTCCTGGGGCGGCTTCAACTCACTGCAGATCGCCGCCCTCGCCCCCGAACCGCTCAAGGCGATCGTGACGGTCTGCTCGACGGACGACCGCTACGACAACGACGTGCACTACACCGGCGGCGCCGTCCTCGGCATCGACATGCTCGCCTGGGCGGGCACGATGCTCGCGTTCGCCGCCCGCCCGCCGGACCCACGGAGCGTCGGCAGGGACCGCTGGCTGCCGATGTGGCGCGAACGCCTCGACGCCCTCGAACCCTTCCTGCACACCTGGCTGGCACACCAGCAGCGCGACGACTACTGGCGGCACGGCAGCGTCTGCGAGGACTACGGCGCCATCGACGCGGCCGTGCTCGCCGTGGGCGGCTGGAACGACCCGTACCGCGACACCGTGCTGAGGCTCGTGGAGCGCCTGCCGGACGACCGCGTACGAGGGATCGTCGGGCCCTGGTCGCACCAGTACCCGGACCGCGGGCTCCCGCCCGGCCCCGCGATCGGCTTCCTCCAGGAGACCCTGCGCTGGTGGGACCAGCACCTCAAGGGCGTCGCTGCATCCGACAGCGCCTCCGGCGCGGGGGGCATCATGCGCGAGCCGAAGCTCCGCGCCTGGATCAACGGCTCGGTGCCGCCCGCCACTTCGTACGAGGTCATGCCGGGCCGCTGGGTGGGCGAGCCCAACTGGCCCTCGCCATCGGTTGCTTGGGACGAACGTCCGCTGGGACAGACCCACGCCCCCGTCCTCGTCCGCACGTCCCAGCACACCGGCATCGACGCCGGCCGCTTCTTCCCGTTCGGCAACGCCAGCGACCTCCCGCCGGACCAGCGGGAGGAGGACGGCCGCTCGGTCTGCTTCGACTCGGAACCCCTCAACGACCGCGTGGAGATCCTGGGCCGCCCACGCGTGAGGCTCCGACTCGACAGCGCGACCCCGCGCGCCCACGTGATCGCCCGCGTGTGCGACGTCGCGCCCGACGGCTCCTCCACTCTCGTCACACGCGGCGTGCTCAACCTGCTCAGCAGGCGGGGGCGCGAGAGGGCCGTGGAGTGGACGCCGGGCACGTACGAGACGGTGGAGTTCGAGCTCGGCGGCACCGGTTACGCCTTCCCGCCTGGTCATCGCATCCGGGTCGCCGTCTCCGACACGTACTGGCCCTGGGTGTGGCCGCACGGCGAGCGCGGCGCCGGCCTGACCGTGGTGCCGGCCGACAGTGCCGTACTCCTTCCCGTACGGGATCCCGCGTACGACGAAGGCAGGGAGCCGATCCGCTTCGAGGAGCCGGAACAGGCGCCACCGCTGCCGGTGACGTACGAGCGGCCCGCCCCAGCGCGGCCGGAGCGGCTGGTCACGCACGATGTCGCGAAGGGCGAGTGGACGCTGGAGGTCGACCCCAACTACGGGGGATCCCGGACCTATCCGGACGAGCTGCGCTACGAGGAGAGCGCGCGCGAGACATACCGGATTCGCTCCGACGATCCGCTGTCGGCGACGGCCGTCTCCGAGTGGGGCATCCGGCTGCGGCGCGACGGCGACTGGGACGCTGAGATCATGGCGCGTACGGAGCTGCGGGCCACGGCCACGGAGTTCATCATGGACAGTCGCATCGAAGCACGGGCGGACGGAGAGACAGTGGCCAAGCGCGCATGGCATCGCGTCATCCCGAGGACATCGGCATGAAGGCCGCCAGGACGCCCCGCCGTGCCGTCGCCGCCGCCGACCGTACCCGGCAGCCCACCGAGGTGCGCCGCCGGCTCATCGTGGAGGCGGCCGTGCCGCTGATCGCGGAACGCGGGTACCAGTCGGTGGGCGTACGCGATGTCGCCGCCGCGGCCGGGGTGTCGGTCGGCACGGTCACGTATCACTTCGGCAGTGTGCAGGAGATCCTCTCCGAGGCGATGGTGCTGCACATCGAGCGGTACTACGCGGCGCTGCACGAGGCCGCCGAGCAGGCGTCCAGTGGCCGTGAGGCGCTGCGGCTGCTGATCGACGCGCTGTTCACCGAGGACACCGAACGGCACTGGCGGATGTGGTTCGACTACTGGAGCGCGGGCGACCGCGACCAGGACCCCGAGCGAGCCTTCGCCCGCGGCCAAGCTAGACGGTACGAGGACTGGCACAGCCAGATCCGCGCCCTGATCGAACGGGGCGTCGCCGAGGGCGAGTTCGTCTGCGCGGACCCGGCCGGCTTCACGGTGCGGTTCGCGGCGCTCTCCGACGGCCTGGCCCTCCAGTGGCTGCGCCAGGCGCCTCCGCTGAGCACACAGGACGCCCGTCGGCATCTTTACCGGCTGGTAGAGACGGAGTTGGGGACGGGGCGCCAGGGCCCTTCTGCGTAAAGGGTTGCGCAAAGTCTTGACCGTGACTCGATCACGCCCCTACGGTGCCGCCGACGCTACGAACCGTGTTCGAAATGCCGAACAACCGGGTCGAGTTGAGAGAGCCCGACTCCCGGAGCCGAAAGTCCGAGCCGCCCATGCCCGAAACTCGCCACATGCGACGTCACCGACGCGCCGACACCGACGGATGCCCCCACCCGTGCTCGTCGGCTGCCCGACGTTCCCCGACACCTGAACACCGGTAACACCTGACCATCGGCCGAGCCGTGCCAGCCCGTACGAGCGCGGCCACGTCGTCGAACCGGTTCGACGGCCCTCCTGAAAGGACGTCACCCATGCCCTCCGCTGACAGAGCCGCGCGGCGCAGAGCCCCGGCCGCCGTGGCGCTGGCCCTCGGCGCGGGCCTGCTGGCCGCGCCGGCCGGCCCCGCGCAAGCGGCCGATCCGCCCCAGCCGACCGCCCACTACACCTTCGACCAGGACGACCTCGCCTCCGGCAAGATCACCGACAGCTCCGGCAACGGACTGACGGCGGATCTGGTGAACGGCTCCACCGCCCAGTCCGTCGAGGGCACGGGCGGCGGCAAGGCGCTCGCCCTGCCCGGCGGGCCGGACACGTCCAACGGGGCGTACGTCCGCCTGCCCCGCGAAATCATCGGTGACGCAAGCGACTTGACGGTCTCCGCCCGGGTGAAGTGGAGTGGCGACAAGTCGTCCTGGCAGCGGATCTTCGATCTGGGCACCAACACCACCAAGTACTTCTTCGCCACCCCGTACAACGGCAACGGGGTGCTGCAGACCTCCGTGACCACCGGCGGAGGGGGCGCGGAGAACCAGGTCAAGGGTTACGCGCCACTCCCCGCGAACGAGTGGAAAACCATCACCGTCACCCTCGACACCTCCGCCGGCCGGCTCACCACGTATCTCGACGGTGTGGCGGTCTCCTCCACCGAGACCAGCATCAAGGCCAAGGACGTGCTGGAGAGTTCGGCCACGGCCGCCGGTTACATCGGCAAGTCCCTCTGGCCGGATCCGCTGCTGAAGGGCGCGGTCGACGACTTCGCCGTGTGGCACTCGGCGCTCAGCGCCGAACAGGTGGCCGGCACGGTCCCGACCCTGCCCACCCTCCAGGAGCTCTCGAAGACGTCCTTCGAGGCCCGTACGACGAACGGGACCGCCCCGACCCTCCCCGCCGCCGTCCGCTCCACCTACTCCGACGGCTACGACCGCGACACCCCGATCACCTGGGACGACATACCGGCCGACAAGTACGCCCAGCCCGGGACGTTCACCGTGGCCGGAAAGGCGGCCGGGCGCGACGTGAAGGCGACCGTCACCGTGGTCCGCGAAGGCCAGCTCACCGTCGATCTTGGCTCGGACACGGGCAAATTCCACGGCGGCGCCTCCGGCACCCTCTACGGCGTGTATGGACCGGACGTCCCCACCAACAACCTCATCGAGGGCATGGGCCTGCGCACGGTCTCCACCAAGGCGCAGGACGGCCCGCAGCATCCCGGTGCCGACGCGCTGGAGGTGGTCAAGCCGCTGGCGGACTCCACCGATGGTGACGTGTACATCTACATGACGGACATCCACCGCGGCTTCCCGTACCAGTGGCCGGGCGACACCCCGGAGGAGAAGGTCAAGCTCTACCGGGAGAAGGTCGCCAAGCAGGTCGACCAGGTCCTGAAGCTGCCGAAGGAGTACCAGGACAACGTCGTCTTCGTGCCGTTCAACGAGCCCGAGGGCAACATGTTCGGTACGGGCGAGTGGAGTTACAACAAGACCAGCTGGCTCAACGACCCGGACGACTTCTTCGCCACCTGGGACGACTTCTACAAGCTGATCAAGGGCAAGCTGCCGGACGCCCGTATCGCTGGCCCCAACACCAGCGTCCTGTATGACCAGGTGAAGGGCTTCCTGACCCACACCCTGGAGGCCGGCACCCTCCCGGACGTCATCACCTGGCACGAGCTGAGCCACCCGGAGGCGGTGCGCGACAGCACCGCCAAGTACCGGGAGTGGGAGAAGGACCTGTTCAAGGGCACCGACCGCGAAGGCACCCAACTCCCCATCAACATCAACGAGTACGCCTTCAACTACCACACCTCGGTACCCGGCCAGATGATCCAGTGGGTGTCCGCGATCGAGGAGTCCAAGGTGGACGCCGACATCGCGTACTGGAACATCGACGGCAACCTCTCCGACTCCGCGGTGCAGTCCAACCGTGGCAACGGCCAGTGGTGGCTGCTGAACTCGTACGCCTCGATGAGCGGGCACACGGTGCAGGTGACCCCGCCGTTCCCCGGCGAGAACTACACCATGCAGGGCGTCGCCACGCTCGACGAGAAGAAGAAGCAGTCCCGGCTGATCTTCGGCGGCTCCACCGGCAAGGGGCACATCACCTTCGACAACGTCCCGAAGAAGGTCTTCGGGGACCGGGTGCACGCCTGGGTGAAGGAGATCGACTGGAGCGGTCAGGTGGGCGACAACTCCGGCCCGAAGCTGCTCTCGGAGCAGAACCTGAAGGTCGGTGCCGACGGCAAGGTCGTCGTCGACTTCGGCGACGGAGGCCTGCCGACGCTCAAGGAGTCCTCGGCGTACGAGATCGTCCTCAGCCCGGCCGGGAAGGCGAAGGACACGCAGTCGCCGCCCGTGCGCTGGCAGGACTCGTACGAGGCGGAGGACGCCGCCCACACCGGGTCCGGCTACTCCAAGAACGGCCCGGAGGGCTCGCCGCGCGACGTGTCGAAGTTCTACACCTCCGGCGGCTACGACGTGGGCGGCCTGCGCACCGGCTCGGACGTCACGCTCGACTTCACCGTGGACGTGCCCGAGGACGGCACCTACGACCTGAGCGTCTTCGCCAACTCCCTCAACACCTTCGACAAGGTGAAGGAGCAGGGCCCGACCAACGTCTTCCTGCGCGTGGACGGCAAGGCGGACAGCGAGCAGGAGCTGCATCTGCCGCTCGGCTACAAGTGGGTGGTGTGGGACCACACCGACACCAAGGTCAAGCTCACCAAGGGCAAGCACACCATCACGCTGGCCGCGAAGAGCGCCGACGGCAAGGGCGCCACGAAGGGTGATGCCATAGTCGACCGCCTTACCCTCTCCCTCCCCGAGGCTTCGGCCGACACCCAGGTGTACGAGGGCGAGTTGGCTTGGCTGGGCGGTGGGGCGCAGCCCGTCTACACCCTGCCGAAGCAGCCCGCCACCGGCTCGGGCGCGGTCCGGCTCCCGAAGAACGGGACCGCCACGTTCTGGGTCTACTCACCCGCCGACCGAGAGGCCACTCTCAAGGTCGACACCCTTGGCGGCTCGGGCGCCCGGATGTCCGTCAACGGGCACGACGTCCTGCGCCTGGGCAAGGGCAGCAGCAGCGCCGCGGTCTCCCTGACGGGCGGTGTCAACAAGGTGACGGTGACCGGAGGTTCGTCCACCACCCTCGTCGATCGCCTCCGGGTCACGCCCACTGAGGGCGCGCTCCCGGCGCGTACGTACGAGGCGGGCGACGCCAAGCTCGCCGGTTCGGCCAAGCTCGCAGAGCTCTCCCTGGCCACCGACGGCACGGCGATCACCGACATCGGCGGTGACCCCGGCAACGGCAACACCGCGACGTTCACCGTCAAGGCCGACCGGTCCGGTCTGCACGCGCTGCGGGTCCGCTACTCCAACCCGGAGCAGTCCGAGGCCACCCACTACAACCCGGACCCGCTCGCCCGCCACGCCGACATCAGCATCAACGGCGGCAAGGTGCAGCGAGTGGGCTTCCCGCACAGCTTCCACCAGAACAACTTCTGGGAGCTGACCATCCCCATCGAACTGAAGAAGGGGCAGAACACGATCGCCTTCCGCTCCGAGGAACTGCCGAACTTCGACGGCACCTCCTACGCCTCGGACACCTTCCCCGGCGTACTGCTCCGCTCCCGCTACGCGCCGCTGATCGACCGGATCACCGTCGCCCCGTACGCCCGGGAGACCCGATGAAGTGATGACCACCGGCGGCGCGGCGATGAGGGCGCCGCGCCGCCGGTACCCCACGCAGGTGCCCGGGTCCGCCGAGAGGTCGGCGGACCCGGGCACCTGCCGTTCACGGCTCTCTCAGTTCGTCGCGGCGGTCAGCGCCCTGGTGATCGCCCGGGTCATACGCAGGATGCCGGGGGAGCGGACCGGGCAGGGCCTGGACTTCTCGGTGGTGGGGGCCAGGCAGAAGTGCAGGTAGTCGTCGTCGCGGTGCAGGGCGGTGCGGTTGTTGCCCGGCTGGGTGCAGTACGCGGGGTGGTCGCGTTCGTACGCCGTGCACGGCAGGTGCTGGGCCCAGGTGTAGCGGGCGTCGGCCGGGCCGACCTCCTTGCCGGCGTCCGCGACCAGGCCGCCGGACGCGTCGGCCTGCTCCTCGTAGATCGCGTTGACGCGGCGGACGCGGTCCGGGGTGATCGGGTCCGGGCCCTGAAGCACCCACACGACCTTCGGCCGGTTCTCACCTCCCGCGTTCGCGATCTGGTCGGTCAGTTTGCGGGCGTCGGAGGTGTAACGCGCGAAGTACTCGGCCGGCGCCTTGCCGTGCGTGATCCCGTCCATGCACCACGTGTAGTCCCAGGCGTTGCCCCAGAACTGCAGCACCACGAAGTCCGGCCGCAGCGAACGCACCAGGGCGGCAGCCTTGTCCCTGTCCGGGACGAGCGACTTCTCGCCGGTGCCCTCCAGGTAGTCGCAGAGCGTCGTCCCCGAGTACGGGGCGCTGGTGTAGCGCGCCTTCAACTCGTCCTGGAGGAGCCCGCCGAGCACCTTCTGGTTCTCCATCGCGAGCGAGTCACCGAGGTACAGCACGGTGGGCCGCTTCGCGGGCGCCTCGGGCACGGCGGAGGCGGGCGGCCGCTGCTGCTGCGTGGTCGAGGTCGGCGACGGGACCGGCGCCATCGCCGCCGCTGTGCCGGAAACGGGCCGCTCGGGCGGCGCGGCCTCGGGCCCGGAGGAGGGATCTCCACAGGCTCCGAGCAGCAGCAGACCCACCAGCACCCCGCCGACCCACGCCTTGCGCATACAGCAACTCCCGCCCCACCCACCGAAAACGGCCCCCAGACAAGCACAGCGGGGCGCGCGGGGGAAGTGCCCTGGCTGCCAAGGCCGGGCGGTCACTCGGGAGCGGGCGGGCGAGCCCTGGTCTCAGATCTGATTCCGGGCCAGGTGCCGGGCGGTCAGGGCCAGTTGGAGGCGCAGGCGGCCCTGTGGGGTGCGTACCGGCCAGCCCAGCAGGGACTCCGCGTGGGCGAGGCGGTCCTGGAGTGTGGAGTGGTGGAGGTTCAGTTCGGTGGCCGCTGTGCGCAGGCTCGGGGAGGTGATGACGGCGTACAGCGTGGGGAGGAGCCAGGGGGCTGCCGCGGCGGCGTGGTCGAGGGCGTGTACGTCGGGCGGGGGCTCGATGCCCGGGGTGACCACGGCTGACAGCAGGGCGAGCGTGCCGAGTTCGTCGGCGTGGACGACGCGCGGGCCCGGGTCCTGGTCGCTGCCCCCGGCCGTGAAGCGCAGGGCCGTGCGGGCGGCGGACCAGGAGCGCGGCAGTTCCAGGACGGGGACCGCCGGGCCCACACCCACCCGGCCCTCGTGCGGCAACTCCGGGCCGGGGACCGGCTGGACGAGGGCCCGCTCACCGGAGGCAAGGCTCAGGGACGGCTGCTTCTGAGGGCCGCCGCGCAGGGCGATCGCGCGGGCCTGACCGTCCGGGTCGAGGCCGAGCCCGCGTGCCGCGTGCAGCCGGGCGGTTTCCGCGGCCGTCGGGTCGAGCACCGTCTCCAGCAGGGCCGGATCCTCGGCCGGGCCGTGCACAGGGGCTCGCCCCCGGGTGCGGTCCAGGACATGCCGGGCGGCGCTCGCGGTCCGCTCCAGGACCATGGCGTCGACCACCGTCCGCGGTCCCGTGCGCTCCAGCCACACCGCGGGCGCCCCGCCCGGGATCAGCGGCGCCGAAGGCCACTCGGGGCGTACGGGCCCCAGCTCGTCGCGCCGCCGCCCGTCGGACTCGACCCTGACCCGTACCTGCCTGGCCTCGTCGACGAGCCGCGCGGGGCAGCCGGACAGCACCGCCGCACCCCGCACCAGGGCCTCGAGCCCGGCGCGCCCCTCGACCAGCCGGTCGAAGTAGGCGATGACCTGGACGGCGGCTCCGGCGTCCGGGTCGAGCGCGGCCAGGCGGCCAGCCAGCTCTTCCATCTGCTCATTCTCGGTCAGGAATCACCATTTGGTGCCATGGGTCAGAAGCCATCCTGTACGCCCATGAGTGATGCGTCACTCACCGAGCAGTCGGTGCAGCCACCGCAGCCGGGCCGCCCGGGCGTCCTGGGACAGCGCGGCCTGCGGGGCGAGTCCGTCGAAGCCGTGGAACGCGCCCGGCCACACGTGCAGCTCGGCCTGGCCGCCCGCCTGCCAGATCCGGGACGCGTAGGCGACGTCCTCGTCGCGGAAGGTCTCGGCCGAGCCCACGTCGATGAAGGCCGGAGGCAGCCCTGACAGGTCCTCGGCGCGGGCCGGAGCGGCGTACGGGGAGACGTCCGCCGTGCCGCGGGCCTCACCGAGCAGCGCGGTCCAGCCGGTGTCGTTCGCCGTACGGTCCCAAATGCCGAGGCCGGCCATCTGGTGGGCGGAGGGGGTGTCGTTGCGGTCGTCGAGCATCGGGTAGAGCAGCATCTGGCCGATCGCACGCGGCCCGTTCCGGTCGCGGGCCAGCAGTGCCAGCGCCGCGGCGAGCCCGCCGCCCGCGCTGCCGCCCGCCAGGATGATCCGGTCCGGGTCTGCGCCGATGTCCTTGGCGTTCTCCGCCGTCCACAGCAGGCCCGCATAGCAGTCCTCCACCGGGGCCGGGTGCGGATGCTCCGGAGCGAGCCGGTACTCCACCGACACCACGACCAGGCCCAGTTCCTCGGCCCACTCCATTGTCAGGTCCATGCCGAGTCGGCTGTTGCCCAGCACCATGCCGCCGCCGTGTGTGTGATAGACGACCGGCCGCGGACCGGGCACGGAGGTGGGGCGGCAGATGATCAAGGAGATGTCCGGTGCGCCCTCGGGCCCGGGCACCGAACGCTCCTCGACCTCGAAGGCGCCGTCGCGGCTCAGCACCTCGTTCGTGGGCAGTTCGAAGGGGCCGTCGTCGCCCAGCCCCCGCGCCATCGGGATCCACTCCGGCAGGAGGGTGGTGGGCGCCTGATCGCCCATGACGGCGAGCGCCGCGGCCAGCTCGGGGTCGAAGGGCGGGGGAGTGGTGGTCATCGGGTCCTCCTCGATACGGCGTCGTTGCCTGACGCCGATCATCACCGTCCCTGAGGGACGCGGGGGCCCGCCGTCCGGCGGAAATCTCCCGCAGGACGGCGGGCTGCGTAACCGTTTCGTCTCGAGGACGGCGGGCTGCGTAACCGTTTCGTCGCAGCGCAGGCCGCTCTACAACCCAACTCCTCCGGCGCCGGTCTAGCTGGCACAGAGCACACCACGCAGGTCGAGGAAAGGGAAAGGCCCGCCATGGGGGACATACGCAGACGGGGAGCCGTCGTACTGGGCATCACGGGGCTGGTGGCGCCGCTGACCGTCGCGCTGGGCGCGGTGCCCGCGCAGGCGGCGAGCTGCAGCACGCAGGCCGGTCCGTATCAGAAGCAGGTGGAGAGGTTTCTCGGCCGGACCGTCGACGGCAGGCAGTCCGCCGCCGACTGCAAGGCGATCAAGGCCTTCCAGACCAAGCACGGGATCACGCCGAACATCGGGTACGCGGGCCCGGTCACCTGGGGCGTGATGGACCTGATGCAGAAGCAGAAGGCCGTCGGGAACAACCCCAACAGGGACGGCAAGTGCCCGGTCAACAAGGGCCGCATCGCCTGCGTGAACCTGACGCTGCAGCTCAGCTGGATCCAGGACGGCAGCAGGCTCGTCTACGGCCCGGTCCCGGTCCGCACCGGACGCAACGGATACGAGACCCGTACCGGTCTGAAGAAGATCTACTGGCGGAACATCGACCACGTCTCGACCATCTACGACGTGCCGATGCCCTACAGCCAGTTCTTCGACGGCGGCCAGGCCTTCCACTCCGTCGGCGTGAGCATGTGGAACCCGCCCGGCTCGCACGGCTGCGTCAACATGACGAAGACCAACGCCAAGAAGTACTGGTCGCTCCTCAAGAAGAACGACGACGTCTTCGTGTACGGCCGCAAGCCGGGCACCTGAGCGGTCCGGCCCGGCCGCCCCGAAGGGCAGCCGGGCCGCAGTCGATACAGGGCCGGTCACTCCTCGGGCGCGTCCCCGAAGTCCGGTATGTCCAACCTTGCCCCGCCCTGCCGTGCGGAGTCGTGCGCGACGATGCCCGGCAGGGTGTAGCGGGCGGCCACCCACGCGTTCACCGACGGCAGGGTGCGCGTGTTCACCGCGGTGACGAAGTCGTCCACCAGGAAGTGGTGGCTGCCCTCATGGCCGTTGTGCAGATTGTCGAACTCTCGCGGCAGCCGCGAGCGGTCGTGCACCGGCGCCGAACCGGAGGTGAAGGCGGCCCTCAGGTCCGGCGCGATGTGCTGGAGCGACGGGTCGTCGGGGGACATGGTGGGCTTGGGCTCCAGCAGCTCACTGATGTCCTTCACCCCCTTCTTGTCCTGCCACATGGCCACTGTGGCGAGCTGTTCCATGCTGGCGTCCGTACCGAAGAACCGGAAACGCGACTCCCGGATGTGCGAGGGGTAGCCGACCCGCCGGAACTCGTTCGTACGGAATGAACCGCCGCCCGCGACCTCGAACAGCGCGGTCGCGTTGGAGAAGTCGTTGCCGAACTGGCTGACCTCCTGGTCGAAGACCCCGTCACCGCGATCGTCCTTGACGCCGATCGCGGACACGCTCACCGCATGCGTCTGCCAGGCGCCGAGCACCCCGCCCACCGAGTGCGTCGGGTAGAGCAGCGGCGGATAGCTGGCGGTGGACTTCCAGTCCTCGCCGCCGCTGTACTGGTAGGCCTCGTAGAACCCGAGGTCCATGTCGTGCACATAGTCGCCCTCGGCGTAGAAGAGCCGCCCGAACGCGCCCTCGGCGATCTGGTTGCGGGCGTGCACGGTCGCCGGGTTGTACTGGCTGGTCTCGCCCATCATGTACGTCAGACCGGTGGCGCGTACGGCATCGATGATCGCCGCGATCTCCTCCGCAGTGATCGCCATCGGCACCGCCGAGTAGACATGCTTGCCCGCGTTGAGCCCTTGGACCACCAGCGGCCCATGGGTCCAGCGCTGCGTGAAGATCGCGACGGCGTCCACCGCCGGTGACTCCAGCATCGCCTCGTACGAGGGGAAGGTGCCCGACAGCCCTTCCGCGGACGCCAGTTGCTCGGCCCGCTCGGGCAGGAGGTCGGTGACAAAGACCTCGCTCACACCGGGATGGGCCAGGAACAGCTTGGCGAACTGGCCCGAGAACTGTCCGGCACCGACGATGCCGAGGGAGAACGTCATGTAGGGGGTGCCCTTCACTGGTCGAGTCACTGGTCGAGGATGAGATTGATCTGGTCGTTGGTCTCGTCGAGGCTGCTCACCGGCTTGCCGTTGCCGTAGATGTCCTCCATGGCGGGCTGCATGAGCGCGTTGACGTCGGCCGCGTAGTTGGTGATCGGGTAGGAGAACGTCCGGAAGTTCTTCTTGTCGGCCACGGGCTCGGTGAAGGCCGTGACGTCGATGCCCTTCTTCTTGTAGGCAGCGGTGGCGGCCTCGGTGCCGGCCGGCGTGGCGGGGAAGACGACCCCGGTCTGGCCGACCACGGTCTGGCACGCGTCGGAGGCCAGATACGCCACCCACTTGCGGGCGTTCTCCTTGTTGTCGGAGGCCTTGCTGATGGAGTCGGCGAGGCCGTTCATCATCGTGGCGCGCTTGCCGGTCGGACCGGCCGGGGTGAGGGCGGTGCCGGCGTCGATGCCCTTGGTGCCGTAGTACGTGGAGATCATCCAGGCACCGTCGAAGACGGTGGCGGCCTTGCCCGCGGCGAACTGCGTGATGCCCTGGTTGGACTGGACGTTGTAGTCGGAGAAGGGGGCCATGTAGCCCTTCTTCGCCAGGCCGAAGTACCAGTCGATGGTGGACTGGAAGGTCTTGCTGTCGTACTGGTACTCCGTGCCCCACCGGGCCTTCTCGGTGTAACTCCACCCGGCGGAGCCGGTGAAGGGGCTCCACTGGGTCTGGCCGTCGCCGTAGCCGCCGCCCTGGGAGGCGAGCCCGTACACCTTGACGTTGTTCTTGTCGAAGCCCGGCTCGTCGCCCCGCTTGCCGTTCTTGTCGACGGTCAGGTGGGCGATGGCCTTCTCGAAGGTGCCGCCGTCCTTGGGGTTCCAGGAGAGGCTGTTGAGTTGCTCGGCGGTGACGCCGGCGTCCTTCGCCATCTTCTGGTTGTAGAAGAGCGCGACGGTGTCCCAGTCCTTGGGGGCGCCGTAGCGGTGGCCGTCCTGGCCGATCCAGCTGGCGGCAAGCCCCGGCTGATAGTCGTCCTCGTTGATGCCCAGGTCGTCGAGTGGCTCCAGCACCTGAAGATCGGCGAACTGGCCGAACTTCTGGATGTGGTCGGTGAAGACGTCCGGCTGGGTATCCGCGATGAAGCCGGCGGTGAGCTTGGTCCAGTAGTCGCTCCAGCCCAACTGCGTGATCTTGACCTTCAGGCCCGGGTTCTCCTTCTCGAACCCCTTGGCGCAGGTCTGGTAGGCGGGCAACTGGTTGGAGTCCCACAGCCAGTACGTCACCGTGTTCGCGGAGGCCCCGGTGGAGTCGCCGTTCGCGCAGCCGGTCACCAGGGACAGGGTCAGCGCTCCGGCCAGCGCGGTCAGCGTACGAAGTCGCATGGTCATTCCCTCACTTGATCCCGGTGAAGCCGATGGAGCTGACGATGCGGCGGGCGAAGCAGGCGAAGAGCACCAGCATCGGCAGCGCGGCGATCAGCGTCGCCGCCATGAGCCCGGACCAGTCGACGCCGGTCGCCGGGGTCTGCGCCCGGAACACCGCCAGCGCCACGGTCAGCACGCGCGAGCTGTCGCTGTACGACACCATCAGCGGCCAGAAGTAGTCGTTCCAGGACGTGATGTACGTCAGCACCGACAGGGTGATGATCGGGGTGGACGCCATCGGCAGGACGACCCGGAAGAAGATCTTGATCTTCCCGGCGCCGTCGAGCAGCGCCGCCTCCTCGACCTCCCGGGGGATGTTCATGAAGAACTGCCGCAGGAAGAACACCGCGAACGGCGTCATGAACATCGTCGGCAGCGCGATGCCGAGCAGCGTGTCCACCAGCTGGAGTTCCTTGATGAGCACGAAGTTCGGCAGCAGCGTGAAGATGGTCGGCACCATCAGTCCGGCCAGGAACAGGGCGAACACCTTGTCCCGGCCACGCCAGCGCAGCCGTGCGAAGGCGTACGCGGCCATCGCGGAGAAGAAGATCTGGCAGGCGGTGATCACCGTCGAGACGCCCACCGAGTTGAGCAGATAGCGCCAGAAGTCGAGCCCGCCGCCCGCGCCGCCCTGTGCGACCGCCTCCTCGGCGGACTGCAGACCGAGGGCCCGCTCGAAGCCGCTGGTGGTGAGGTCGACCGGCAGCGGGTTGGTGGGGTCGGCGCCCAGGCCCGCGTTGGTGGAGAGCGCGGTGCGCAGGATCCAGTAGAAGGGCAGCATGGTGATGAGGACGATCAGGCCCATCCCGGTCCAGGCCGCGGCCCGTCCGAAGGAGAACCTGCGCCGCTCCGGTCGTATGCCGGTATTGGTCGTTGTTACGGCAGCCATGTCGGTATCTCCTTTCCGTCAGCCGAGGTCGCTCTGGCCGGCCCGGGTGAGCCGGTACTGCAGGACAGTGATCGCGCTCAGCACGACCAGCAGGGCCACCGACATCGCCGAGGCGTAGCCGAACTGGAAGCGGCCGAAGGCGGAGCCGTAGATGTAGTACTGGAGGACGTTGGTGGCGTTCGCCGGGCCGCCCGCGGTGGTCACCGCGACGGTGTCGAAGACCTGGAACGAACCGATCACCGTCATGATCAGCACCACCGCCAGCACCGGCCGCAGCAGCGGCATCGTGATCCGCCAGAACATCCGCCACTCACTCGCGCCGTCGACCCTGGCCGCCTCGTACATGTCGTTCGGGATCGCCTGGAGCCCGGCGAACAGGAGAAGGGCGGTGTAGCCGACGTGCCGCCAGACGTTGATCAGGGCGATGGTGGGGATGGCCCAGGTCTCGTCGGCGAGGAAGGGGATGCGATCGACGCCGAGACCGCTGATGATCTCGTTGCCGATGCCGAGCTGGGTGTCGAGCATCCACAGCCAGACGAGACCGGCGACGACGTTCGACATCAGATACGGGGTGAGCACGATGCCCCGCAGCAGGGACGACTGCGTGAGCCGCTGGAGCAGGACCGCGATGGCGAGCGCCGCGACCGTCTGGACGCCGATGTTGATGATCACGTACTCGACGGTGACCCACAGCGAGTCCCAGAAGATCGGGTCGTTGACCATACGGACGTAGTTGTCCAGCCCCACAAACTCCGCCGGGGTCAGCAGGTTGTAGCGGGTGAAGCTGAGCCAGATGCCGCGCAGGGTGGGCCAGAGCAGGAAGACCAGGAAGCCCAGCATGGCCGGTGCGATGAAGACGGCCGCGAGGGCGCCGTCACCGCGAGGCCGGGCCTTGGCCTTCTTCACGGGCGCCACGGCTTCGGCACCTCTGAGTGGTAGGCGGGATGGTGGGCTGCTGGAGGCGACGGTCATCGGGGGACTCCCTGCTCTGCGGCTCGTCCTCGTGCCCCACTTACTTTTGATGCGGAATAATCTGCGCGTCAAGAGTCGTGCATGCACCTTCTCGAAGTGGTGCTTCCGGCCTGGCGATGGCCGTATCGTTTCCATGTTGCTTCCACAGCAAAATAAAACATGCGAACGTGCGAGGATTCACGCCATGACCACACTTACCGCCAGCTGGCTGCCGCTCAGTCCCGGCGAGCGTTCCGTGGCGATCGAGGTGCTCACCCACGGCCCGCTGTCGCGCAGTGAACTCGCCCGGCGACTCGACCTCTCCGCGGGCAGCGTCACCCGGCTGACGAAGCCGCTCATCGAGTCGGGCCTGCTGGTCGAGGTCGCCGAAGGCGCCACGCTCGCCGAGGTCCGCCAGGGCCGCCCCTCCCAGCCCCTGGACATCGTCGCCGAATCCCGCAGGTTCGTGGGCTTCAAGATCACAGAAGACATGGTGTACGGCGTCGTCACCACGCTCAGAAGCGACATCGTGGCCCGCCGCGACCGTCCGCTCGCCGGCCATGACCCGGACGAAATCGTCGACGTACTACGGGAGTTGACGGACGAGTTCGCGCGCGACTTCCCCGCCCTTGCCGGGATCGGCATCGGCGTGGGCGGCCGTGCCCACGACAGGTCCGTCGTCGACGAGTCGGCCTTCCTCGACTGGCACGACGTACCCCTGGGCCGACTCGTCGAGGAGCGCACCAGGCTGCCCGTAGTCGTCGAGAACGATGTGGCCGCACTCGTCGAGGCCGAGAGCTGGTTCGGCGCCGGACGAGGCCTCGACCGGTTCGCGGTCCTCACCATCGGCGCGGGCATCGGTTACGCCCTGGTGATCGGCGGCAAACGGGTCGCGACCGCGGAGGACGGAGTGGGCTACGGCCGCTTCTGGATCGTGAACCCCAACGGCCCGCTTACCCCCGACGGCCAACGCGGCAGCGCCGTCTCCCTGTTGACCATCCACAACATCCGCTACCAGATCCAGGCCGCCACCGGCCAGGACCTGTCGTACGAGGAGATCCTCACCCTCGCCGCCGCCGGTGATCCCATGCCCGCCCGCGTCATCGACGAGGCGGCCCGCGCCCTCGGCACACTGGTCGCCCAGATCGCCAACTTCGCCATGCCCCAGAAGATCCTCCTAGCCGGCGAGGGCGTGGGCCTGGTCGACGTCGCGGGCCCGGCGGTCGAGGAGGCCATCCAGGCCAACCGCCACCCGCGGGCGGAACCGGTCAACCTGGAGACCAAGGTGTCCGACTTCCACGACTGGGCACGGGGAGCGGCCGTACTGGCGATCCAGGTGCTGGTGCTGGGAGGCGTCGAAGCATGAGGTCAACGCACCCGCGCGGCTACTTTCGAGTAGCCGCGATGACAGCAGCCACTCACCTGGCCTTCACACCGAGGCCCGTATGATTCACGCTATGTCCACCACTCCACATCGCGCTCCGACCGCCACCGGGCGATCGGCCGCCGAGGTCAACGAGGAGATCCGCGCCCTGTGGCTGCGGACGGGTGGCACGCTCAGCGGCGAGCAGCGGCAGGAGTACCAGCGGCTGGTGCTGGAGTGGGCGGCTGCCTATGAGCGCGCCTCGAACACCCCCGTGACCCAACCGCCCGCGGACTCCCGCAAGGCGGCGTGACCGCCTGCTCTCCAAGTGCCTCGTCATCCCTTCATCGCCCCCTGAAGCAGTCCCGCGATGAAGCTGCGCTGGAAGATCACGAAGAGGATCAGGATCGGCAGCATCACGATGATCGTGCCCGCGGCCAGCGTGGGGATGTCCGTGGTGTTCTGACCCACGAAGAAGCCGAGGCCGGCCGGGGCGGTGTGCCTGGTGGTGTCCTGGATGAGGACCAGCACCAACAGGAACTGGTTCCAGGACCACATGAAGACCAGCAGACCGAGCGTCATCAGGGACGGGCGGGCCAGCGGGAGCAGCACCCGGAGCAGGATCGTGGCCGACGAGGCGCCGTCGATACGGGCCGCCTCCACCAGTGACGTGGGCGTGGACTGGAAGTGGGTGCGCATCCAGAACACGCTGAACGGCATGAACAGCGCGATCTCCACCAGGATCACACCCAGGTACGAGTTGGTCAGGCCGAGGCCCCGCAGGTCGAAGTAGAGGGGGACCACGATCAGTTCGACCGGGATGGTGAGTCCGGCGATGAAGAAGGCCGCGACCGCGTTGCCGCCCGGCAGCCGCATGGTGCCGAGCGCGTAGCCCGCCAGCGCGGCGAGCACCAGACAGGCGGGGACGACACCGACCGCGATGATCAGGCTGTGCCGGATGAGATCGGAGAACCCGGCCACCGACCACGCCTGCTGGTAGTTGTCCCAGCTCCACCTCTCCGGCCAGGTCAGGCCCACCACCGGCGTGCCCGCGGGCTGCACGGAGGCGAGGAAAACACTGAGGAACGGGATCACGACGGCGATCGCCATGACCGTGAGAAGCCCGTAGCCGGACCAGCGTTCCGAACGCGTGGCGGTGGTCATGTCGCCGGTCATGTCTCCGTCCTCGACAGACGGTTGATGAGGTAGACGATCGCGAGGATCAGACAGCCGAGCACGACGGCCAGGGCCGCGGCGAGCCCCACCTTGCCCTCGGAGAACGCCAGCCGGTACACGAGGAGACCGGGAACGGTCGTCTGCTCACCAGGCCCGCCGTTCGTCGTCACGTACACGATGTCGAAGCTGGCGAGCGCGGCCACCGTCGTCACGGTCATGGCCACGGCCAGCTCACCGCGCAGATGCGGCAGGGTGACGGAGACGAACTCCCGGACCGGGCCCGCCCCGTCGAGCCGCGCCGCCTCGTACAGATGGGGATCCACCTTCTGCACGCCGCTGAGGAAGAGCATCATGCACAGGCCGCTCAGCACCCAGCTGCCGACCAGTCCCACGGCGATCAGCGCGGCGTCGAAGTCACCCAGCCACGCCCGCGTCACACCGTCCAGGCCGACCGCGCGGAACGCCTGGTTCACCAGCCCGTCGTCCCCGTACAGCCAGCGCCAGGTGACACCCACCGCGACGAGGGGGATGACCTGCGGCAGCATGAACAGGAAGCGGTACGCCCCCATGCCGGGCCGCCGGTAGCGGGCCAGCAGGCCGGTCATCGCCAGGCCGAGCGCGATGGGGATGAACGAGAAGAACACCACCAGCACAAGGGCGTTGAACACCGACCGGCGCAGCACGGAGTCCTGGAGGATCTCCTGATAGTTGCCGAGGCCGACCCACTCGCCCAGCGTGACGCCGTCCCACTCGAACAGCGACAGGTACGCCGTGTGCAGGGCGGGCAGCACCGCGAAGGCGACGTAGACGAGGAATGCGGGCAGTACGTACACATAGCCGCGCCACGGACTGCGCCCACGGGCACCTGGAGGCCGGACCGGCGGCCTACTCGGCATGGTGTTCCTCCCACTCGTCCTGAAGTGAGTCGAGGTAGTCCGCGGGCTCGACACGATCCGCGATGAGCTTCTGCACCCCGGAGCGCAGCCGGTCGAGCATGGCGGGCGCGGCGAAGTCGGGGAACGTGGTGATCCCGTCGTCGGCGATGGCCCGTCGATGGCCCTCGGCGATGTCGGCGAGCACGCCTTCCGGTTTCGCCACGGCCTCGGGGTTGGGCGGCAGGAAGCCGTTGTCGCCGATGATCTGGCCGGCCTCGGGCGAGGTCAGGAAGTCGAGGAACGCGCCTGCCGCTTCGGGGTGTTCGGTCCGGGAGGAGACGGCGTAGGCGACGCTGAAGCCGGAGGCCACCGTGGGTGCGCCGGCGCGTTCTCCCGGCAGCGGGAAGAATCCGACGTTGTCTCCCATGGCGGTCGCCAGCTGCCCGGCGGCCCAGTTGCCGTTGACCAGGAAGACGCTGTCGCCCTGGGTGAACTGGGCGGTGGAGTCGAGCTGTCCGGTGCCGTTGGCGGACTCGTTGTAGTACCCCTTGCGGCCCCACCCGATGACGCGTTCGCTCGCGGTGAGCCCGGCCCGGGTCTCGATGGTGGCGTCCTCGGTGCCGTTGACCCAGTCCCAGTAGTCGTCCGTGGGCATCAACTGGTTGAGAAGCGCGGCCCACAGGTGCAGGCCGCCGGAGTCGAGGGCACCGACGCCGAGCGGCGTCAGGTCCGCGTCCTTCGCGGCGGCGAGCTGGTCCTCGAACTCCGCCAGCGTCCTGGGCGGCCCCTTGATCCCGGCCTGCTCGGCGAGCTCCCTGTTGTAGTAGATCCCCGTCATCGACAGACCGGCCGGGACCCCGAACAGGGCCCGCCCGCCGGTGGCTTCGCTCTTCCGCCCCGCGGTGAGCTGGTCGAGGCTGACCGGAGGAATGGACTCGTCCCAGCCGTACGCTTCCCGGTACGGCGCCAGGTCGAGGATGTGGCCGTCCTGAGCGAGGTCGGTCATCCCCACCGCGTACTGCGCGATGTCGGGGGCGGAGTCGGAGGTCATGGTGAGCTTGAGGTTCTGGACGTAGTCGGAGAACGTCTTGTACTGCGGCTCGACACTGATCCTGGGATGGTCCTTCTCGAACGCGGCGATCAGCGCGTCGACCATCAGCGGGGCATCGGCGAACTGGACGCGCAGGGTGATGTCCCCCTCCGGCACGGCGGTCGAGGACGGGACGCTGCGCGGACCCGGAACCGCGGCCGTGCTCCCGGGTGTCAGGGCGTCGCAGGCGGCGAGCGGCAGTACGAGGGCGATGGCGCAGGCCGCCCGGGCGATACGGCGGCGTAAGCGCCGCGTGCTCTTCAGCATCGGCCTCCTTGCGTGGTCTCGTCGGGCGGACCGGTGCGTCAGCCCCCTTCGGAGGCGCTGGCTGGGGAGTCGCTGACGTGGCTGTGGACCGTACCAAAGGGGCATGCGGCTGCCCAGACCCCCGGATGACCCCTCGTGGCCACCAAGTAGCGGGACCAGCCCGGCAGTTGACCGGCACCGCACGCTCTGCTGTCGGCGAATCTGCTACGGGCCGAGATTCCTTACGCCACGCCCGAGTCGGGCCGAGGGTGGAGGCACCGCGGCGATGCGGCAGTCACCACAAGGAGGAGCGATGGCACCACTCAGCACCGGCCGGTCCCCGGCCACCGGCTGGGCCCCGGCCCTGACACCCCGAGCCGAGGAGGGCGACACACCTCCGTCACGGTTCGACGACCACCTGGCCGCCCAACTCCTCGGCCAGCGCATCGTGTTCCTCGGCACGCAGGTCGACGAGGTATCCGCGAACCGCGTCTGTGCCCAACTGCTCGTGCTGTCCGCCGAGGACCCGCGCACCGACATCAGCCTCTACATCAACAGCCCGGGCGGCTCCGTGTCGGCGGGCCTGGCGATCTACGACACGATGCGGCTGATCCCGAACGACGTCGCCACCCTCGCCATGGGCTTCGCCGCGAGCATGGGCCAGTTCCTGCTCACCGTCGGGACGCCCGGCAAGCGCTACGCGCTGCCGAACGCACGGATCATGATGCACCAGCCCTCGGGTGGCATCGGCGGCAGCACCGCCGACATCGCGATCCAGGCGGAGAACCTCGAGTTTACGAAGAAGACCGTCGAACGGATCACCGCCGAGCACACCGGCCAGAGCGAGGAGACGATCGCCCGCGACGGCGACCGCGACCGCTGGTTCACAGCCGAGCAGGCGCGGGAGTACGGCATGGTCGACCGCGTCGTCGAGGCGCTCGACGACGTCCGCCCGGCCGCCTCGAAGCGACGGATGGGACTCTGACATGAGCCAGTACACGATCCCCAACGTCGTCGAACGCACCCCCCAGGGCGAGCGCGCGTACGACATCTACAGCAAGCTGCTGGCCGAGCGGATCATTTTCCTCGGCACCGAGATCGACGACGGCGTCGCCAACGTCGTCATCGCCCAACTGCTCCACCTGGAGTCGTCCGCCCCCGAGCGGGAGATCGGGATCTACATCAACTCGCCCGGCGGCTCGTTCACTTCACTCATGGCGATCTACGACACGATGACCTACGTCAGCGCGCCGATCTCGACGTTCTGCGTCGGCCAGGCCGCCTCGACCGCGGCGGTGCTTCTGGCAGGGGGCGACCCCGGACGGCGGCTGATCCTGGAGCACGCCCGGGTGCTGCTCGGCCAGCCCGCGAGCGGTGGCGCCCGGGGAACGGCCGCCGACCTCAGCCTCCAGGCCAAGGAGATGATGCGCATCCGTTCCCAGGTCGAGGAGGTGCTGTCGGTCCACACGCAGCACTCCGTGGAGACCCTGCGCGCCGACATGGACCGCGACAAGGTGTTCACCGCGCAGGAGGCCGTGGCGTACGGCCTCGCCGACCAGGTGCTCAGCCGACGGGTGCTGGCCGCGGCGTAACGGGGCCGGTCCGCTCAGGCTCAGGCGGCCAGACGTACGTCGCCGAACCGTGACTGCGCCTCGGTGGGCCGGGGCGTGGTGCGGGACCTGAGCGGCCGGGCGGGCTGGACGAGCCTGCTGTGGGCGCGGGCCAGCAGGTCGGCGAGGCCGAGTCCGAGCGCGTGGGCGGCGGCCGCGAGGACCTCGGACGAGGCCTCCTTGCGGCCGCGCTCCAGCTCGGAGAGGTACGGCATCGAGATCCGGGCCGCGTCGGCGACATCCTTGAGCGTACGTTCCTGAGCGAGCCGTTCGCGCCGCAGGACGTCACCCACGACGTCCCGCCACAGCGGCTCCTTGGGTGCCGGCTCGGCGGGCCCAGCAGGCTCCGTCGGTACCGGTCGCAGGGGAATGACGCGGGCTTCGTCGGGCGCGTGGCTGCTCACCGTTCCAGCCTAGAAGCGTGACGCGTGTCGGGAAGGGGCTCGCGTTCCGCCCTCGGCGAATCTTGAACGTCCCGTCACCACTTCCCGTACCTCCTGGCACAACCGGTCCATGCCCCGGCCCATGCCCATGTCCAGGAAGGAAACCACGGTGACAAGATCCCGCCTCCGCCCTCTGTGCACCGTCGCGGCGGCCTTGTTGAGCACCCTGCTGGTGGGGTGTTCGGCCGAGTCGGCGGAACCGGCGAGCAAGCAGAGCCCGAGCCCGAGTACGGTCTCCCCGCCGCCGGCGCCGGCGAAGGTCGAGGTAATCGCGTCGCTGACCGACTGCAAGCCGGAGATCCGCATCGAGGCGGACGAACTACGCGAGGGGGTGTGCAGAACCGCGCGCGGCGACTGGACCGTCACCACGTTCCCGCAGGAGAAGTTCAAGGAGACCTGGCTGGATGCCGCCGCCGTGTACGGCGGTACGTACCTCGTGGGCCCGATGTGGGCGATCGGTGCCCAGCCCGCACTTCTGAAGAAGCTGCGCACCGAAGTCGGCGGGGAACTGCGGAAGTTGAGCGGCGTCGGCGGGCAGTCGTCCGCGCCGTAGCCCGGTCAGTGCGGGTGCGGCTCGTCGCGGTGGACCGGGCCGTGCGGCCTCTCGCAGTGGGCGTCGTCGAAGGCGCTGGCGTGGACCTCGAGGACGTCCGCGGGCGCGTGGTCGACCTGGAGCGTGGTGTGGCTGATCCCGTAGTCGTTCTGGAGGGTCCTCTCCAGGTCCCGGCGCACCGTGTGGCAGTCCGCGACGGGGTCGACCAGGACGTGCGCGGACAGGGCGGGCTGCCCCGAGGTGATGGTCCACACATGCAGGTCGTGCACCTCGGTCACCGTGCTGTGCGCGACGAGCCGGTCCCCGATGCTGTCCGGATCGAGGTGCGCGGGAGCCGCTTCCAGGAAGATCCGCCCGGACTCGCGTACGAGCCTGTAACCGGCCCTGACCATGAGGACCACCACGACCAGGGTCGCGATGGCGTCGGCCCGCGCGAACCCGGTGAGCAGTACGACGAGACCGGCGACCGCGGTGCCGACGAACGCGAACAGGTCGTTGAGGATGTGCTGGTAGGCGCCCTCGACGTTGAGCGAGGTGCGGTTGGCCTTCGAGATGCACCAGGCCGCCGCGACGTTCACCACGATCCCGGCAAGCGCCGTGGCGAGTACCAGCCCGCCCTCCACCTCGGGCGGATCGATCAGCCGCAGCACGGCCTCGTACGCCAGCCAGGCGCCGAGCAGCAGCAGCGTCAGCCCGTTCGCCTGCGCGGAGAGGATCTCGGCCCGTTTGAGGCCGTAGGTGAAACCGCCGCGGGCCGGGCGTGCGGCCAGCCGCATCGCGATGAGCGCCAGCACGATGGACACGGCGTCGGTGAGCATGTGCGCCGCGTCCGAGATCAGGGCGAGCGAGCGGGCGATGATGCCGATGACGACCTCGATGGCCATGAACGAGGCGATCAGCGTCAGCGCGATCGCGAGCCAGCGGCGGTCCGCGTCCGCGGCCACACCGTGCCCCTCGTGCCCCTCGTGCCCGGCGTGCCCGCCCGGCCCGTGTTCGTGGTGCGCGCTGGTCATCTGTTGCCCCCTCGATTCAATGGCTGACTCACGCAGTGAAGCGCACCTCGCGGAGATCGGCAAAGGCTGCATCGGTGACCGTTGTCATCATCGTTAACAGGCCTCTGACCAGCGCCGATGCTGCTGGTCACCGAGAGGCTCCGAAGGCCGCGGAGGCCCCGCGGTCAGGCGCCGAAGAGCTGCGTCCAGTACGTGCCCGCCGCGCCGCCGCCCGCGAAGCCGATGCCTATGTGGGTGAAGGCCGGCTTGAGGATGTTGGCGCGGTGGCCGGGGCTGTTCATCCAGCCTCGTACGACCTCGGCGGCGGAGCGCTGGCCGCAGGCGATGTTCTCGCCGATGGTGCGACGGGTGCTGCCCGCGGCGGCGGCGCGGTGCCAGGGTTCGCTCCCGTCGGGGGAGGTGTGGGAGTAGAAGGCGCGGGCCACCATGTCCGCGCTGTGCGCCTGTGCCGCCGTGGTGAGCAGAGAGTCGGGGGCGAGGGGCGGCAGTCCGGCCGAGGCGCGCTCGGCGTTGGTGAGCGCGATGACGTCGGCGGCCGTCTGCGCGAGCCCGCCGGGGGTGAAGGGCCGGGCCCACAGCGCCGTCCAGTAGAGCGTGCCGGAGCGGCTGTCGGGGACGTACGCCACGCCGGTCTCGGTGAACGCCGGGTCGTGGAGCGTGCCGCGGGACTGCTCGCCCGACAGGCAGTACTCCACGAACTCGGCCGGGGTGCGCGGGCCGGAGACCAGGTGTTCGCCGACGGTGAGATACGCGTATCCGCCCGCGGTGACGCGCTGGTACACGGACAGCCCGTCCGCGCCCTCGGAGCCCAGACGCCCTTGCGCGGCCATGCCGACGGCGTGGGCGCGGGCCGCGGTTCCGAGCCGGGCGTCGAGCGAGACGGGTGGTGAACCGGCGGCGGTGCGCGCGGAGTTGACCAGGCCGAGAAAGCCGTCGGGGTCTGCGGCACGAGGGCCTCCGGCCGGTGCGGCAGGTGAGATACGAGCACTCGGAGCCGGAGCCGGAGCCGGGGCCGGGGCCGGGGCCGGGGCCGGAGCGGTGCCCGGGCGTGCAGCCGGTGCGCGCCCGGTTCCGCGCAGCCGGTCGAGCCCGGCACGTGCGACGCTCAGGGCCGTCGCGACACCGGTGCCCCTGGAGCCCGAGGCAGGGGAGCCCTCTGGAGCCGCGCCCCCGCCCGCGTCGGCGTCCTCGCTGACGTCCACGCCGAAGTCCCGTGCGATGCCTGCCAGTCCGTCCGCGTACCCCTGGCCCAATGCGCGGATCTTCCACGTCGTGCCGCGACGGTAGATCTCGGCGAGCAGCAGCACGGTCTCCTGCTGGGGCCGCGGCGGGGTGAACCGGGCGAGGACACGGCCGCCCGGCCCGGTCACACGCAGGTTCGGGGCGGGCAGTCGGCCCAGCGGAGTGCCGGCCTCGGCGGGAGAGACGACCACGGTGACGCGGCTCGCCCCCGGCCGCAGCGCGAGCGGGTCGACGCTGATCGTCTCGCCGGTGAGGCGCGCACCGGGCGCGCTCGGCTGGTTGTAGAACACGAAGTCGCCGTCCGAGCGCACCTTGCCGCTGTCATCAGTGATGAGCGCGGACACGTCGAACGGCCCCGGCACCTGAAGCGTCAGGGTGCCACCCGGCAGGGCCAGATTGCCTCCGGGAACCAACTCGCTCATCGTGCCGCCGCCTGTCGGGATGCTGAATCCGCTGTCCGCGCCCCGAGGGGCGTTGCCCGGACAACGTCTCACCGGTGAGCGGCGGTTCCCGGGCCCGTCGCGAGCGAGGGGGCGAAGCCGAAATGCCAGCCCTTCGACGAGTTCCCACTGGGGTGCGGACGCTTCAGGGTCCTGCGCCGTGGTGAAGTCGACGCGACTGAGAGCGGCGCCGAGCGTCTCGTCGTAGAACTGCCGGGTTCGGTCGGGGTGTTCGCAGGCAAGGGTCTGTACCGTTCGCGTCGCAGTCGCGCGGCAACCCTACGGTTTGCGGCCGACCCCGCACCACATGGGGAGCGTGCCGGTGGTGGGTGCGGCTTCGGGGTCGGGCCGCCACTGCGGCAGCTGTACGACTCCCGGGTCCAGAAGGTCCGTGCCGGCGAAGAAGCGAGTGACCTCGCCGTGCGGGCGGGGGGTCGCCGCCGCGTGTTCGGCGGCCCGCTCGTTGTACACGCGCATCGACTCGGCGACTTCGTCGGCTCCGATGTCCGACGCCGGGTGGGAGAGGACGAGATGGCTGCCGGGGGCGAGCGCGTCCAGGAGGCCGCGCGTGATGGCGTACGGGTCGTCGGCGTCCGGGACGTACTGCAGGATCGCCACGAGCATGAGGCCCACCGGCTTCGACAGGTCCAGCGTGTCCTGCGCCGCGGTGAGAATGCGGTCGACGTCGCGCAGGTCCGCCTGCAGGTATTCCGTCGCCCCTTCCGGGCTGCTGACGAGCAGCGCATGCGCGTGGGCCAGCACGATCGGGTCGTTGTCGACGTACACCACCCGGGCGCCGGGATCGACCCGTTGCGCCACCTCGTGGGTGTTGTCCGCCGTGGGGATGCCGGTCCCGATGTCGAGGAACTGCCGGATCCCCGGCTTCCCGGCCAGCTCGCGCACCGCCCGCCCCAGGAAGGCCAGGTTGGCCCTGACCGCGGGAATGATCTCCGGATTGGCCGCGGCGGCCAGCTCGGCCGCCTCCTGGTCGGCCGGGTAGTTGTCCTTGCCGCCCAGCCAGGCGTTGTACACGCGCGCGGGATGCGCCACGGAGGAGTTGATCGGGGTCATTCCGCCCGCCGACCGCTCGTGCATGGTGCTCAGCTCCCCACTCACTGTCATATGCCTGCCGCAGGCACACAGTAGTCGACACGAATCAGCAACTCGTGGGCGGGCAGCGGCAGTTGCTGATACCGGTACTGCTCCTCAGGAGGCCAGTTCCCGGGCGCGCTGAGCCGCCTCGCGTACGGAACCCTGGTGAACCGGCCCGTGCCCGGGCAGCATGACGTCCCCCGAAAGCGTCTCGAAGGTGTCCAGCGCGGTGAGCGCACCGCCTCGGGTGAACTGCCCACGGCCGCCAGCGATTCGAGGACCTTCGCGCGGTCGCCGGGATAGCCGGTGTCGACCAGGGTGACGGCGTCGCCTTCGGTGAGGATCACCCAGTTGGTGTTGCTGCCGTGCACCAGATGGACGTTGTCGGCAACTTGGCGCATATATGCCTGCATCATCATCCTGACCTCGGAGTCCCTGCCTGCCGGACACAGCCAAGCAGAAGTCCGGCCGAGTCAGCGCTGCGGGTCCGCGGAAGCGCGCAGTGACCTCAGGGCCAGCAGCAGGACGCCGATGTCGTCGAGGTAGACCGGGTCGGGCAGGAGGTCGGTCGGCAGCACGACGTAGGCGACGGCTCCCCAGAAGACCCAGGGCGAGCCCGTCGGGAGCCCCGCGCGCCTCAGCGCGCGCCGAGTCCGGACCAGCCGTACGAGGAACGTGACCGCCACCGCGAGGACCGCGGCCAGCAGTGCGGCGACGAGAAGGACCACAACCCACGTACTGGTGTCCATGCGTCCTGCCTCGGCTCGTCCGACTTGCCCTTCTTCGCGTTCAGCTTTCCCGGAGCGCGGGCCCGCCACGCGGCCTGGTAAGCCCGGAGCGCCGCCCGCCCCGCTTCTGCCCTGTGCTGTCGATTGATCACCTGGAGAGAACCAGCGAACAGTTGGGGTGTGCCCATGAAGATCGCCTGCGTCGACGGTGGCCCGGCCGGCCTGTACTTCTCGATCCTCATGCGGCACAACTCCAGATGCTGCGCAGACTGAAGCGCCGGCTCGGTCCCAAGCTCGCGCGGACCCTGCACGCGAGGCGCGGCTGACCGCCAAAGGGGCAATCCGTTTGGCTGAATGGCGCTGTTGCTCATGTGCTCCGCGATACGCGAGCGTGCTCAGTCATGGACCGTGACAGGAGCAACGCCACCCCCTCGCCGTCCCCTTCACCCTCACTCTCCCGTCGACAACTCCTCGCAGCCGCGGGCGCCGCCGGAGCCGTCACCGCTGTCGGCTCCGCGCCCACCGTGGCACAGCCGCGCACCGGGCTCTCGCTGTCCTTCTCCGCGGCCACCAACGGCTCCGCGACCCTCGCACCCGGCGGCGAGCGGCTGATCGCCGAGATCCAGAACGTCCTGTGGTCGCTGCCGCGCACCGGAGGCAAGGCCGTCCCCCTCACCCCGGCCGGGCTCGAACCGAACCGGCCCGTGTACGCCCCCGACGGCAAGCTCATCGCGTTCTGCGCGTACAAAGGCGGCGGTTTCCACGTATGGACCATGCGCCCCGACGGCTCCGACGTACGGCAGCGCACCGACGGCCCCTGGGACGACCGCGGTCCGGCCTGGTCGCCCGACGGCACCCGCCTCGCCTTCGCCTCCGAGCGTGGCGGCGATCCGGTGACCGGGAGCCCGTACCGCATCCATGTGCTGGACCTGTCCACCGGCGAACTGACCCGCGTCACCGGCCTCCCCGGGCAGGACGGTCCTCTGCAGGACGGGGCCTGGGAGGACTTCGACCCCGCCTGGTCGCCGGACGGGAAGCGGATCCTGTTCGTACGCGCGAAGGGCGTCACCACCGCCTCCGGCCCCGCACTCGAGGCCCGGACCGTCGCCGCCGTCCCGGCCGAGGGCACGGGTCCGGTCGTCGTGGAGCACACCGAGACGCAGGCCGCGCAGGTCATGACTCCGGCCCTCGCACCGGACGGCCGACGCCTGGCGTATCTGCGGGTCACGGCACCGCCCAACGGCTCGTGCACGCTGGTCGTCGACAGTAAACCCGTCACCGTCGCCGGAGACATCGCGCCGGTGCCCCCGCGCTGGACGACGGCGGGAGAGCTGCTGCTCACCGTGGACGGCCACTTCACCCTCGTACGACCGGAGAGACCGGCCGAGCCGGAAACGGTCCCCTTCGAGGGCGTGCTGCCCGTGGACCGGCCGCGTTACCGCGTCAAGGAGTACGACCTGGGGGAGGGGCGGGCGAGACCGGTGCGCGGCATTCATCTGCCGGCTCTCTCGCCCGACGGGCGGCGGATCGCGTTCGCCGCGCTCAATTCGCTGTGGCTGGCGGACAGTTCGGGGGGCCGGGCGCCGGAGCGGCTGCGCCGGTCGGAACCCACCCGCTATCTCCTCGGACCCGTGTGGGCGCGCGACGGGCGCTCCCTGCTGTACGCCGACGACCGCGACGGACTGCTCGGCGTGTACCGGCAAGATCTGGCCACCGGGGAGGAGACCGCAATCGCGACCGGCGGCCGGGTCCACCCGGCGCTCTCGCCCGACGGCACGCGGCTCGCCTGCCTCGACCTGACCGGGCAGCTCGTAGTCTGCGACCTGGAGTCCGGTACGGAACGCGTGCTCGTGACCCCGCTCGGCGCGGGCGGGCTGCCCGGCCGGCCCAGTTGGTCGCCCGACGGGCGATACGTCGCGCTCTGCGACCGGGGCCGCCTCAACCTCCGCTTCCGCGAGGGCTACAACCTCATCCGGGTCGTCGACACCACCACCGGCACCGACCACCTGCACTCCGTCGCACCCCATGTCTCCCTCGCCGACCGGTACGACTCCGGGCCCGTCTGGTCGCCCGACGGGCGCTGGATGGCGGTGATCGTCGAATCCGCGCTCTGTCTGCTGCCGGTCGCACCCGACGGCACCCCGCGCGGCGCCCTGCGCACCCTCACCACCGAACCGGCCGATCACCCGTCCTGGTCCGGCGACTCGAAGACGCTGCTGTACTTGTCGGGCGCCCGGCTGCGGCTGATCGACATCGACGGCGGACCGGCGCGGACGGTCCGCGCACCGCTCGATCAGCGCAGGCCCGCACCCGCCGACACGGTGGTGCACGCCGGTCAACTGTGGGACGGCACAGGCGAATCCGTACGGGACGACGTCGACATCGTGGTACGCGGCGGACGCGTCGCCGCCGTCGAACCGCACCGCCGGCGCGGCGCACTCAGGCGCATCGACGCCTCGGACCACACCGTCGTCCCCGGACTGTGGGACACCCACACCCACCCCTGGCAGATCACCTACGGCGGACGCCAGACCGTCGGCCAGCTCACCTACGGCATCACCACCGCGGTGTCGCTCGGCGGATTTGCCCATGAGCAGGCCCGGATCCGCGAGGCCGTGGCGACGGGGCAGTTGGCCGGACCACGGCTGCTGACCACGGGGGAACTGCTCGACGGGGCCCGCGTCGCCTACAGCATGGGACGCGCCCATGGCACCAGGGACGGGCTGCGACGCTCGTTGGAGCGGGGTGCCGCACTCGACTGGGACTTCGTCAAAACCTATGTCCGTGCGCCGAGTTGGGTGATGGAGGAGGCGGCCCGGTTCGCGCACGAGCGCCTCGGCGTACGGACGGGCGGCCATCTCCTGTCGCCGGGCGTCCAGCTCGGCCAGGACCTGACGACCCATCTGCAGGCCACGCAGCGAGGGGAGTTCGGGCACGCGGTGACCGCGTCCGGGCGCGCCTACCAGGACCTGGTGGAGATCTACAGCGCGCGCGGCGTCAACTTTGGCCTCATCGCCACGCCGTTCACCTCCGCGCCGCTCCTCGGCGCGGACCCGGGGCTCGCCGACGACCCGCGGGTCACCGCCGTGATGCCGCCATGGGACGTGGCCCTGGTCCAGCAGTCCGCGGGCGTGCCCCCGACCCCCGCCCAGCTGGCGACGCTGCGTACCGAGACCGACATCTACCGGCGGATCCTCTCCGCGGGCGGCCTCGTCGCCCTCGGAACCGACCAGCCCCTCGTTCCCGTCGGTCTTTCCCTCCACCTCGGCCTGCGCGCCTTGCACCGGGGAGGACTGTCCCCGGCGGCGGCCCTGCGCACCGCGACCGTGCTGCCCGCCCGGCTCTTCGGCGTCGAGGGGGATCTCGGCACCGTGCAGCCGGGCAGGCTCGCCGACCTGACGGTGGTGGACGGCGACCCGTTCGCGGACTTCGACACCCTGGTCCGCACGGTCTCCGTACTCCGCGGCGGGGTGCCGTACACAACCGAGGACCTGGTGGCCTCGTACGAGCCCGCGACCCGGCGCTCGAAGCAGAACTCGATGGAGAACCCGATGGAGAAGGAGGACTGGCTCGAAGTGGGCCGGCTGATGCGCCGGGAGGGTTGCTGCGACGCGGGGCACTGAGCCTACGATCCCCACCGTGATCGACCGCACGCCCCCGTCCGGCTCCCCGTCCGACTCCCAGACCGATGACGTCCTGCGCCTGGTGCACCGCGTACTCCGCACGGACGTCGTCGGCGTCTACCTGCATGGCTCCGCCGTACTCGGAGGTCTGCGACCGGGCAGCGATCTCGATCTGTTCGTNNNNCCCCCCCCCACGACGGAGCATGAGCGGCGGGCCCTGGTCCAGGGCCTGCTCGAAGTCTCCGAGGGCGAGGGCCAGGCCCGGAGCGGTCCCGGCCGCCCCGTCGAGCTCACCGTCGTCGCCCGGGGCGACGTCCGTCCCTGGAGCTATCCGCCCCGCTGCGAGTTCCTCTACGGCGAGTGGCTGCGCGACGAGTTCGAGCGCGGGGTGGTGCCCGCTCCGGCGCCCGCGCCCGATCTCGCGCCGCTGATCACGATGGTGCTGCTCGGGAACGCCCCGCTGTTCGGCCCGCCACCGGCGGACGTACTCGATCCCGTCCCGCACGAGGACCTGCGGCGGGCGATCGTCGCCGGTGTGCCGGAGCTGCTCGCCGAACTGGAGTCGGACACCCGCAACGTCCTGCTGACGCTCGCCCGTGTCTGGACGACCCTGGAGACCGGAACGATCACGTCCAAGGACGCGGCGGCCACCTGGGCGCTCGAGCGCCTGCCGACGAGGCACCGGTCCGTACTGGCCCGTGCGCGGTCCGGCTATCTCGGGCACGAGAAGGAGTCCTGGGACGGCCTGATGCCGCAGGTCCGCGCGCTCGCCGATCACTTGGTTGCTCAACTGAACGCGCAGGAGCGCGAATTTTAGGCCGGTTCGCGTTCGGAGAGCGACGCGTTCTGTTGCATGCTTGATCATTGGTCGTGCGCTGCCGCAACGAAAGTGACGAAAGTCGACCACAGAGCGTCTCCGGCGGTATACGCTCCCGGCACCCCACGTTCGAGTCCGTGCACGTGGGGGCCGGTCACCCCGGCCTGCTCGTGTGCGGGTTCAACGGAAAACCACCCCGAGACACATACCGAACGGTCTGCCGCAGTACTGCCCCACCGGAACCCGGTGGGACCAGCCGGTCCCGGAAAGCTCCCTGCACCCGGGCGCCGGTTCACCTGGTGCACCTCGCCGGACGTACGAGCCGTACGAACCAGTCCGGTGCGGTGACTTGTCACTTTACGAGGAAGATGACCATGCGCGTCCGCATCACCGCAGCTGCGGCCCTGTCCGCGGCCCTGTCCCTGTCCCTTACCGCCTGCGGTGAGAGCGGCGACGTGGGCAGTTCAGGAGACGAAACCGTCGGCATAGCGATGCCCACCACGGACTCCCCGCGGTGGATCAGCGACGGCCGCAGCATGGTCGACCAGGTCAAGGGCTTCGGCTACGGCGCCACGCTGAAGTACGCCGAGAACGACCCGAAGACCCAGGTCGAGCAGGTGCAGGCCATGATCGACGACGGTGTGGACGCCCTGGTCATCGCGGCGGTCGACGGACGTGCGTTCACCGATGTGCTGCGCAAGGCGGAGTCCGCGCACATCCCCGTGATCTCGTACGACCGCCTGATCCTGGGCAGCTCCGACGTCGACTACTACGCCACCTTCGACAACGAGCAGGTCGGCGAGCTCCAGGCCGACTTCCTCATCGAGCAGCTGGGGCTGGCCAACGGCAGCGCCAAGGGCCCGTTCAACATCGAGTTGTTCGCCGGCTCGGCCGACGACAACAACACCGGCTATTTCTTCGACGCCGCGATGAAGACTCTGCAGCCCTATATCGACAGCGGCGACCTCGTCGTGAGATCCGGGCAGACAGAGATGGACCAGGTCACGACCCTGCGCTGGGACGGCGTCAGGGCCGAGAAGCGCATGAACGAACTGCTCGACTCCCACTACGAGAACGAGCGTGTCGACGCGGTCCTCTCCCCGTACGACGGCATGTCGATCGGGATCATCAAAGCGCTGAAGTCGCATGGCTACGGAGACGGAGGCAGGCGGCTGCCCATCATCACAGGGCAGGACGCCGAGGTGCCGTCGGTGAAGTCGATCATGGCCGGTGAGCAGACGCAGACCGTCTACAAGGACACCCGCGAACTCGCGCTCATCACCTCGTACATGGTCAACGCGGTGGTCCACGGCAAGCGTCCGGCGGTCAACGACAGCAGTACGTATGACAACGGGGAGAAGGTCGTGCCCGCGTACCTTCTGGAACCGGTGAGCGTCGACAAGGGCAACTACAAGAAGGTGCTCGTCGACTCGGAGTACCTCAAGGCGAGCGACCTCCGCTGAAACGCCGGACCTCCGGGTTCGGTCAGTGCACGCCGTGCGGCCGGAACTGGATGCTGATCCGGGGCCCGGCCGCCCGCGTGGTCTTGGGGATCGCGTGTTCCCAGGTGCGCCGGCAGGAGCCGCCCATCAGGAGCAGGTCCCCGTGGCCGAGTGGGCGGCGTACGGTGCTGCCGCCGTGCCGGGGCCGCAGGAGCAGATCGCGTGGCGCGCCCACGGAGAGGATGGCGACCATCGTGTCCTCGCGCGCGCCCCGCCCGGTCCGGTCCCCGTGCCAGGCCACGCTGTCCCTGCCGTCCCGGTAGTAGCAGAGCCCTGCGGTGGTGAACGGCTCCCCAACTCCTCGGCGTAGTGCGCGGAAAGGGCATCCCGCGCCTCGGCCAGGACAGGGTGCGGCAGTACGTCGTCAGCGCCGTGGTAGGCGAGCAGGCGTGGGACGTCCACAGCGTGCTCGTACATCTGCCTCCGCTCGGCCCGCCAGGAAACCTCGGGGGCGAGCCGCGCGAACAGGGCGTCGGCGCCGCTCAGCCATCCCGGCAGCAGATCGATCCAGGCGCCGTCGCCGAGCCGGGTTCTGCGCAGCTTGTGCAGCGGGCCGAGGCGGATGTCGTCGGTCTGGTCGAAGAGCGAGCCCTGGAGGTGAGTGGACATGGGTACAAGGTACGCTCACATTCGAATGGTTGTACGATTATGTGGCCCGGACCTGGTGTCAGCCCAAGGTCAGCAGGATGATCGCGGCGCTCGCGCTCACCAGGCCGACCACCTGCCTGGGGCTCACTCGCTCATTCAGCATCACCAGCCCGAGGACCGTCGGAATGGCCGGATACAGCGAGGCCAGCACAACGGCGAGGGCCAGCATCTGCTGCCGCGTCGCCCAGAGGTACAGGATCAGGCCGAGAGCGGCGCCCGCCCCGATCACGGCGGCCTGAACCAGCGGCTTCGGGGACTGCCGGAACTTCGGGACATGCCGCCACACGCCGGGCAGCACCACGACGACCGCGGCCACCCGCCCCGCGACCACCGGCCACACCCCGCTGCCCGCACCCGCCTGGGCCAGCCCGATGTACTGCACCGCCACACCCAGACTGGCGAGCAGACCGTCCGCGGACGCCTGCGCCGTACCCGCGCCGCGGCGGACCTCTCCACCGGAGACGAGCCACAGCGCGGGCACCGTGACACAGATGCCGAGCCAGGCCAGGAGCGTGGGCCGGTCGCCCAGGAAGCAGACGCCGCACAGCACGGACAGGGCCACCCCGGTGACGGCGCTCACCGGCACCACGATGCTCATCGCCCCGCGGCTCAGCCCCCGGTTGAGGAAATGCATGGCCGAGCCGCTGCCGACCCCGGACAGCGCTCCCCACATCACATCCGCGGACCGCACCGCCTCCGCGGGCATCGCCAGAGCCACCGCCAGCGCCAGCAGGAGTCCGCCGATCTGCCCGAGAAAGGTGACCACGGCGAAGTGGATACGGCGCGACAGCAGTCCACCGGCGTAGTCGACGATGCCGTAGCAGGCCGCCGAAGCCAGCGCGAGAAGAGCACCCACCCGCCAGGCCTCAGCCCGGAGGCGCCCCGAGAGGCCGGTCGGTCAGGGCCCGGGCGACGCCGTGCAGGTTGGCGGCCATGGCGCGGCCCGTCTTGTGTGACCAGTCGTGGCCGCGCTCGTCGTCGACGTAGTCGGGGCCCGGGCCGGGACCGAGGTGCCAGTAGGTCCATGCCTGACCGGGGACGGTGTACCCGAGGTCGCCCAGAGCGCCCGAGATCTCGCTGATCACATGGTGGGCACCGTCCTCGTTGCCGGTCACCACCACGCCGGCGACCCGGTTGTAGGCCACGGGACGTTCCTCGTCGTCCGTCTCGGTCATCATGGCGTCCATTCGCTCCAGCACCCGCTGCGCGACCGACGAGGGCCTGCCGAGCCAGGTGGGAGAGGCGATGACCAGGATCTCCGCGTCGAGGAGCTTCTCGTGGACGGGCGGCCACGCGTCACCGTCGCCCGCGTCACTGGTGACGCCCGGCTTGATGTCCAGGTCGACGGCCCGTACGAAATCGACGTCCACGCCGTCCTTCGCGAGCTGCTCGGCGACGACGGTGGCGAGGGCTTCCGTGTTGGACGGTTCGGGTGAGGCCTTGAGGGTGCAGTTGATGATCAGTGCCTTCATGGGGACGACGGGTATCCACGGGAGTCCGGCCCATACGGGGTCGGACTCACATCGCGGCCTCAGGTGTGGGTCTCATGTCTGGTTGCCCTTCGGCCTGCCGCGCTGGTCCGGAGTTCCGTGGGGCGGCGGGTGGGTCGCCTCCGCGGCGGTGGCGGGTGACACCGACCGGCCCGCGCGGTGCGGGGACTGTTCGGGGCGTACGGCCCTGGGGTCGCCGCCCGTGGGTTCGGCGCCGGAGGCGAGCTCGGCCAGCCGGGCCTTGATCATCTCCACCACCGGCGTACGGTCGGCGTGTGCGCGCTCGTACGCCAGTACCTGCTCGACCTCGTCGGTGGACAGCGCCCGGATACGGGTCCGCAGACTGCCCAGCGGCAGATGGTCGAAGTCGGGCAGGGGCAAGGTGTCGCGGTCGGTGTGACTCATGTGCGTATTCCTTCCCGTTCCTTCCTGAGCGGCGGCGCACCCGGGCGTCGAGGGATCCCGTGCGTCGAAGGATCAGGTCCGCCCGGGGCCACCGCTGCCGAAGCCTCCGCTGGAGTTCTCGTCCCACTTCGGCGCCTGCTGGTCCGCCGCGCGGCGGGTACGGAGGTTGCCGTGTCCTCGCAGCCGGTGCGGAGTGATCCGGTGGCGTCCGCGCGGCACTTCGGCGGGCTCGCGGCGCTCACGGACCTCGTGCACGGGGCCGGAGTCGGGCGGCCTGGGCTGCTCCTCCGGGCGCGGCGGTGCGGGCTCGCGGGCGCGGATCCGGCGGCCACGCCACACGGCCCAGATCAGGGCGCCGACGATGACGAGCCCCACCAGGAACGGCACCACTCCGCTCACCACCGCGGAGGAGACGGCCAGTCGTGTCGTCACGATGTCCATCACCCGCGAGTACCCGGCGCGACCGACCGAAACAGCGGCCTGCGGCCCCGTTCGGCATTTCCCGGCCGCGAATTCAGGGGGTACTTCGCTGCACCCGTCACATTTCGGAATCGGCCGATGGCTCGGCGTCACGCCATTCCCGTCTCGATGGACCGTACCGGTGTGACCGGCCGGGTTTGGGTGACCGAATGCGGGGCAAATGCCCTATAAGTGCTTCGGACAGGAGGCACGTCCGTGGGAGCTGGTCCGCCAGATCGCGGGTGTGTTCCGAACGGTTCGTGTGTGCCTGCTCCCATGGTGACTGTCTCGGCACCTTCTGAGGGAGATGCACGCACCATGCGAGTCACCGTCAGATCGAAGCAACACCCGCACGACGATGCCCCCGACACGGCCGCGGCCTTCGAAAGGCTCGCCGCTCTGCCCGAGGGGCCCGAGCGCGACGCCCTCCGCGACGAGATCGTCCGCGCCTGGCTGCCCATGGCCGACCGCATCGCCACCCAGTACCGGGGGCGCGGCGAGTCGGTCGAGGACCTCTGCCAGGTCGCGGCACTCGGTCTCGTCAAGGCGGTCGCCCGCTACGACCCGGACCGTGGTTGTGCCTTCGAGAGTTACGCGATCCCGACGATCACCGGCGAGATCAAGCGCCATTTCCGGGACCATATGTGGGTCCTTCACGTACCGCGACGGGTCCAGGACCTGCGCAACCGGGTCCGTACGGCCGCGAAGGACCTGGCCCAGACGTCGTCCGGCCGTCAGCCCACCATCGCCGAGATCGCCGAGTATGCGCGGATGAGTGAGGACGACGTACGCATCGGTCTCGAAGCCCTCGACAGTTTCACCGCCCTTTCGCTGGACGCCGAACTGCCGGGCAGTGACGACGGTTACGCACTGGGAGACGTCCTCGGCGAGCCCGACGCCGGATTCGATCTGGTCGTAGACCGCGAGGCCGTGAAGCCTTGCCTGCAGGAACTCCCCGAACGCGAAAGGACCATCCTCTACCTGCGCTTCTTCGGAGGCATGACCCAAAGCCGCATCGCGCATCAGCTCGGTATCTCGCAGATGCATGTGTCCCGGCTGCTCAGCGCCTGCTGCGCCGAACTGAGGGAGAAGGCCCTCTCCGAGAGGGCCGCCTGATATCCGGCCCGCGGTCGTGTCCGCGCAGGCGTCCTGGAGCGTCCGCTCCGGTGTCCCGGAGCGGACAAACCCAGTCGCCCGGTGGGGGTGCCCCCGGGCCGGACGACCGAGCGGCGGGCTCACTGCCGAACCCTCCCGGGAGCGGTTCGCCAGTGTGTCGCCGCTGTCCGAATTAACCAGTCGGACGGATCCGAAACACTTCGGATCCGTCCGAACAAAGCGGTTGCCCTGCCCTGTTGGGGAATTTTGAAGAATGACCAACGGGTCCGACAGTTCGAATTCCGGAGGTGATGAGCGGGGCGATTACCCCAGTGGTGGTCCGCCCGGAATCTGTGTCGGCCCGTAACGATCGAGCGTGTCTTCCAGCGTGGCTCGAATAGCGGGTGGGAGATCGCCTTTCTGCCCCCAGATGATGATCAGCTCCGCGACATTCCGCAGCTTGATGTTCGTGTGCTGGGAAACCTCCCGCAGAACGGCCCAGCCCTGGTCGGGTGTCACCCGCCCCAGCGCGACCATCATGCCGATCGCCTGGTCCACGACGGCATGCGAGGTCACGGCTTCCTTCAACTGGTCGACCTGCTCCTGCAACGCGACGATCTGGGCCGTTTCGTCAGGCACGGTCGCCTCCTGTGGGCCACCGGCCGGCTCGACAGCTCCCGAACGGGTGTGTGAGGTCATCGTCCCCTCCGGGTCGGAGCGCTGACGTGTTTCTCCATCCTCGCCACTTGTCCGGCGGTGTGCCAGTGCGGGCGCCGCCGGATCCGTACTTGCTCACTCATGGTGGCGAAAAATTCACGAATTGCGAAGGTGAAGGCCGGGGCGCAGGGTGGATATGCCAGTCCATCTTTCCGCAAAGGACGGATCACCATGGCTAAGGCAAAGGGCAAGGCCAAGCAGATGAAGGGCAAGATAAAGGAGGCCACCGGCAAGGCCACGGGCGACAGGACCCAGGAGGCCGAGGGCCGGGGCGAGCAGGTGGCGGGCCAGGCGCAGGAAGCCGCGCAGAAGGCCGCCGACCGCGCGAAGAAGACCGGCCGGTAGCCCCCGCTCACCGACGCGATACCCCTCCGGCGGCCGTATCGGGCTCGGCCCGTGCGGTCGCCGGAGGCGTTTTCCGTGACGGTCCTCCATGACCGTCCCCGTAATTGCTTTTGCGTGACCGCTCTCCATGGTGACTCTTGTTCTCTTCGGCGGCCGGCGACCGAAGTCTCATCCGCGCTCGCGGAGGTACGCCTCCAGCTCGGCGGCCCCGGTCAGCATCGCCCGCCCGCGGGCGGACAGCCGACCGTGCCAGTCGCACAGTGCGGCCTCCAGCGGCTCCAGCCCGCCGGCCGCCCGCACCTGGGCGATCAGCGGGGCGATCTGCTCCAGCAGGTAGCCGCCCCGCCTGAGCTGGTGGGCCAGCCGGGCGTCCCGTACGTCGGCTTCGTCGTAGACGCGGTACCCGGTCAGCAGGTCGCGGCGCGGGCGCACCAGCCCGGCGCGCTCCCATTTGCGCAGCGTCGCGGGCCGGATTCCGAGCTTCCCTGCCAGCGGCCCGATGAACGTGCCGCCAGGCTCGGACACCGCGGTCGGCCCGGACCCCGTACCGGCCTCGAGCGCCGTGGTGGGCTTCAGGTCGCGGAGGGCGCTCTCCACGGCCTGGAGTGTCCGGCGGTCGTCGAGGAGCTGGGCGTGGCTCTCGTCGATGAGGCGGAACGCCTCATCGACCGCGCCCTGGTTCACGGCCCGCATGATCGACGTCGCCGTCTGGTGACCGTGGCCGGGCATGAGAGCGAGGAATGCGCGCAGGGCCCGCGCGTGCAGCGGGGTGTAGGTGCGGTAGCCGTGCGGTGTACGACCGGCGGCCGGAAGGATGCCGGCCTCCTCGTAGTTCCTGATGGCCTGTGTGGACAGACCGTGCTCGCGCGCCAGGTCAACCGGCCTGAGCCGTTCCCCGTTTTTAAGGTTTCGCCCCATAAGACTGACGATATCGCGGAAAAGTCTCAACTAAAGATTCAACGATACCGTTGAAGACATGGCTACTGACATCAAAGACATCGCCCATGCCGTCGAAGCCACCGCCGTCATGAAGCTGCTCCCGGCCCGGCCGCGGCTGCTCGCCCTGGGCGAGCCCACTCACGGCGAGGACACTCTGCTCGACCTGCGCAACGAGCTCTTCCGGCAGCTCGTCGAGCAGGAGGGCTACCGGACGATCACGATCGAGAGCGACTGCATGATGGGCCTGGTCGTGGACGCCTACGTCACCTCGGGCACGGGCACCCTCGACGAGGTCATGGAGCACGGATTCAGCCACGGGTGGGGCGAGTTCGCGGCCAACCGCGAACTCGTGCGCTGGATGCGCGCCCACAACGACGGCCGGCCCGCGTCCGAGCAGGTCCGCTTCGCCGGCTTCGACGGCCCGCTGGAGATCACCCACGCCGCGAGCCCCCGGCAGGCCCTCACCGCACTCCACGGCTACCTCTCGGCCCAGGTGGACGCGGACCTGCTCCCCTGCACCGAGGACACGCTCGACCGTCTGCTCGGCACCGACGACCAGTGGACCGATCCCGCCGCGATGATGGACCCGGCCCAGTCCGTGGGGCAGTCGGCCGAGGCCAAGGAACTGCGGCTGCTCGCCGACGACTTGGTGGCGCTGCTCGACGCGCAGACACCGCACCTGATCACGGCGACCTCGCGGGACGACTGGGACCGGGCACGCCTGTACGGGCGCACCGCCACCGGCCTGCTGCGCTACCACTACTGGATGGCCGACACCTCACCGGCCCGCATGACGCGGCTGTGCGTGCTGCGGGATTTGATGATGGCCCACAACCTCCTTGCCGTCGCCGCTCGGGGCCCGGCACTCATCCACGCCAACAATTCCCATCTCCAGCGGGAGAAGAGCACGATGCAGATGTGGGAGGGGCCGGTGGAGTGGTGGAGCGCCGGCGCACTCGTGAACGCCCGCCTGGGCGAGGAGTACGCCTTCTTGGCCACGGCCCTCGGCACGATCCGGCACCAGGGAGTGGACACCCCGCCACCGGACACCTTCGAAGGACTCCTGTACGCGCTCCCGGAGGACCGCTACGTCATCGACGCCCCGCGGCTGGCCACCGCCCTCGGCGACACACGGCCCGCGCCCCGCGTATCCCCCTGGTTCGGCTACGCCCCGCTGGACCCGGCCCACCTGGCGGGCAGCGACGGCATCGTGTTCGTCAAGGACGTCCAGCAGAGCTAGTGCCATAGTGCCACCCTCAGCAGTCCGGCGAACGGCGTGGCTGGTAGCGGCTGTCGGCTCCGCGCGCCTCGCGCAGCCGTCGGCTCTCGTCGGCGGACAGGGTGCCCAGGAGGTCGGTCATCGCCGCTCATTCCTCCCGGGCGACCTGCCGCAGAGTGCGTCCGCTGTGCACCGAGCGGGCCCGGCGCGGATCGGGCGTACCCGAGTCACCGGGCCGGGCCCGCTCGTCGTCCGTCTTCACCAGCAGCCACGCCTCGCGCCTGCCGCCGCGGAACCGGGTGAGCGCGTATCCGCCGTGCAGCTTCGAGCCGTCGAGCCAGAACCTGGCATGACCCCGCTCCAACGCCTCGTCGAAGGGCACGGGCCGTCCCCGCCGGTCATGGCTCATGGGCCGGTACGTACCGCGGTCCCAGACGATGACCGTTCCGCCGCCGTACTCGCCCTCGGCGATCACACCCTCGAACTCCTCGTACTCCAGCGGATGATCCTCCGTGGGCATCGCGAGCCGCTTGTCCTGCGGGTCGGCCGACGGGCCCTTCGGCACGGACCAGGACTTCAGTACGTCGTCCACCTGCAGCCGGAAGTCGAAGTGCATGGTGCTCGCGTCATGGATCTGCACCACGAAGTGCCGCCCGTCGTCCGAGGACACGTCCTGGCCGTGACGTTTCCCGGCTCCCCGAGGCCCCTTGGCTCCCTGAGGCTCCTTGGTCCGGTCGAAGTGGCGCTTGCCGCGGTAGGTCCGCAGCCGGTCCTTCCCAGCCACGTCCGGCTCCTTCCCCCGGCCCGCGGCTCCAGCGGGCCGGCACCGTCTCGCAGCCCCCGGGTACCCCCCATGCACCCGGCCGACTCAGGACCCCGCGAGGCTGATGCCGAAGACGTCCAGCACGCCGTAGACGCCGAGGAACACGATCGCCGCGCTGCTGATGGCGAGCGCCGCCGTCAACCACGGGTTGGCGCGGAAGCGCTTGTCGACGCCGGTGGACCGCAGCCGCCAGACCGCGATCACCACGGCGAGCAGGAAGACACCGCCGCCGATGCCACCGATCTGCACCATCAGCACCGGCGACTGCACCCAGAGGAAGAATGACGCCCAGACCGGCGGCAGGCAGCACGTCAGGATCTGGATTGTGCGCCGCCGTACGCGGACGTCGTGCCAGTCGATGACGCCGAGGAGTCCGAGGGTGTTGGTCCACAGCCGCGGCACGCTGGCGGTCGACCCGACCAGCGTCGAGAAGAGGACGGCGAACGCGCCGATCAGGAACAGGTACTCGGCCCAGGGGCCCATCGTGTCGGTGTAGATCCGGGACAGCGTGGTGATCATCGTGTTGCCCTCGGGGACCAGGCCCTGCGGATGCAGCACGGCCGCGCCGATGACGTAGAAGGACAGCGTGCACAGGGTGCAGACCAGCCAGCCGGCGGCGACGTCCAGGCGCATCACCTTCAGCCACCCCTCGGCCCGCCGCGCCCGTTCCTCGCTCCCGTCGTCCGGACCCGTCCAGCGGGCGTAGCCCTTCTCGATGCACCAGTAGGTGTACGTCGTCATCTCGTCGGCGCCGACTCCGGTGATCCCGAACATGGCCAGCGCCACCCCGGCCGTGCCCGCCGGAATGAGGAAGCTGAAGCCCTCGCCCAACTCGCCTGCCCCGTAACCGAATTCGGTCATCGGCAGCCCGAGCGCCAGCGCCACCGTGGCCACGGTGAAGACGACGACGGAGGCGAAGCACACCCGCTCCACCACGCTGTACCGGCCCGTACGCAGCAGGACCACGGCCAGCGCGGTGACCACCACCGTCCACACGGCGAGCGAACGGTAACTCAGCGCTTCCCCCGTGATCGGCCACATCACCGAACAGGCCGCCGCGGTACCGCCGATGATGCCGCCTCGCTGGAACATCTTGGCGAAGTCCATGCCGATCCAGAGCCAGTTGATCCAGCCCACCCGGCCGATTCTCGGAGCAACGCACTTGTAACCCTCCAGCGCCGTACGGCCGTTGAGGATCGTCCAGCGGGCCAGCTCCATCTGCACCCACACCTTCACCGCGGTGCTGATGACGACCAGCCACAGCAGTACGAACCCGGCCTCGGCGCCGAGCGAGGTGGTCACGATGAGCTCGCCCGAGCCGACCACGGCGGCCGACAGGATGAAACCCGGGCCGAGATGGCGCAGCCGCCCGGTGAAGGTACGGGGTGCCTCGCGGACGTCCTCGGCGCGCAGGGCGTACGGGTCGGGTTCGGTCGGTGGGGCCGCGGTTGCCGTCGGCGTGGTGGTTTTCGGCATGGCGGATCCTTCGGGGCGTCCGGCTTCGTCGCCGGACTCGGGGACAGAGA
>NZ_BAAGPS010000012.1:67258-85584 GCF_054783935.1 Streptomyces pseudoechinosporeus | reverse complement strand
GAGGGGAGGGGCTGTGGAGGGGGGGAGGGCGTCAGGGGGCGGGGTGCTGCGGGGGCTCGCCCGCGAGGACGCGTACGACCTCCTCGGCGACCATGGCACCCATCATGCGGTTGGCGTCCTGGCCGCAGGCCGCCATGTGCGGGGTGAGCAGGACGTTCGGGGCACTGCGCAGCGGGCTGTCGCCGAGCGGTTCGTGCGCGAAGGCGTCGAGCGCGGCGCCGCCCAGGTGACCGTCCTCGAGAAGCGCCGCGAGCGCCGCCTCGTCGACGAGACCGCCCCGGGCGGCGTTCACCAGCAGTGCGCCCGGCTTCATCGCGGCGAGCCGGGCGTGGTCCAGGAGCGGGCCCGCGCCAGGGGTCGCGGGCAGATGCAGGCTGACGACATCGGCGCGGGCCAGGCAGTCGTCCAGCGTGGCCGAGCGGGCGCCGAGGGCGGACATGTCCCGGGCGTCGACGTACGGGTCGTGCGCGAGCACCGTCATGCCGAAGGCGCGGGCATACCCGGTCACGAGCTGTCCGATCCGCCCGAAGCCGATCACGGCCAGGGTTCTGCCCGCGAGTTCGGGCCCGAACAGCTTGGGCCACTCCCCGTCCGCCACCCGCCGGCTCGCATCGGTGATACGGCGGGTGGCGTCCAGGATCAGGCCGAAGGTGAACTCGGCGACCGCCCGGGAGTTGCTGCCGGGCGCGCACACCACGGGGATGCCGCGGGCCTGCGCGGCGTCGAGGTCGATGGTGTCGACGCCGACGCCGTGCTTGGCGATGACCTTGAGGCGGTCCGCCGCGTCGATGACGTCCGCGGTGACCGGGTCCATGCCGACGATCAGGGCGTCGATGTCGGGGATCCGCTTGAGCAGTTCGTCGGCGGGCAGCGCGGCGTCCTCGTACGGGCGCAGAGGGCCCGCGCCGGCCCGTTCCAGGATCTGCCAGGGCTCGGGGGAGTAGCGGGAGAAGGTGGGCGTGGTGATGAGGGTCGTGGTCATGGGGCTCGTGGTCATGCGATCTCCCGGTCCGCCCAAGTGGGGCTGAGGCGGAGGTACTTGATCGTCCGGCGATGGTGGGTGAAGGCGATGTGCAGTGTGCCGTCCGGGGTCTGGACGACGGACGGGTAGGACAGCTCGCGGTTGAGGCCGTCGCGGGAGTTGTTGGTCAGGCAGTGGCCGTCACCGGTCTCCAGGTCCCGGCGCACCGGCCAGGTCAGGCCGCCGTCCGAGGAGACGGAGAGGGTGAGCGGCGCGCGCGGGGCGCCCCAGAAGGCGGCTCCGGTCGTGGGGGCGGCGGCGGGTGCGCCCGCGTTCGGCCCGTTGTCCGCGCTGAGCCCGTCGTCGTCGATCTCGTCGTACAGCGAGACGCGGCGGGCGACGGCGTCCGCGGCGCTGCTGTGGTTGTGGACCAGCGCGAGACGGCCGTCGGCCAACGGGGCGTACTGGATCGAGGAGTTGTTGTTCGGCAGGTCCAGCGGGGTCGGCTCGGTCCAGCTCTCCCCGTCGTCGTACGACACGCTCCGGTACACGGCGTCGGCGCGGCGGCTGCGGAACAGGGCGAGCAGCGAGCCGTCGGGCAGCAGGCGGACGTTCATGTGCACCAGACCGGTCGAACCCGGCACCGGAACCTCGCGCCAGCTCACCCCCTCGTCGTCGCTGACCATCACCGAGCTGGTGTCCCGATCGCCCGACCACCGCTCGCCCGGCGCGGCGACGCAGCGGAACACGGGCAGCAGCCGGCGGCCCGAGGGCAGCATGGTCACCGGCTGGCGCACGAAGATCCCGCCGTCGAAGAGTACGCGGGAGGGGCCCCACGTCTTTCCCTCGTCGTGACTGACGCGCAGCCGTACCTCGGCGGTGTCCTGGCGCCCCGCCCGCTGCGCTGTGTGCAGCAGCCACCAGTCTCCGGACGGGTCGGTGAACAGCAGTGGGTTCTGCTCGGACCGGGTGTCGTCGTGGGAGAGCCGCTCCGGGCGGGACCAGATGTCACCGCCCGCGGGCAGTCGGGAGAACCACACCGAGATGTCCGCGACGCCTTCCTGCGTTCCTCCGAACCAGACGCAGCCCAGCTCACCGTCGGGTAACACGGTGAGGTTGGCAGCATGGTTCTGCACGGCCGGTGCGGACAGCCACGATTCGAAGCGACCCGTCTCGGTGGGGTGCGGGCGTACGACGCCGTCGGCAACGGCCGGGCCCGGCATCACCGGACCTGCCCTGACGCGCGCACTGCGGTGAGATGGCGGTACGCCACCTGCTCCAGGTGGACCAGGTCGCTCGCGACCGTGACGTATGTGAAGCCTTCGGTGAGGCGCTTGGCTGCGCTCGCCCCGTCCGCGTTATGGATGCCGGCGGCGATGTCGGCGGCGGCTGCCGCCTCGCGCACGGTGACCAGCGCTGCCTCGAACTCGTCCGCGACCGACGGGTCGGTGGAGCTGGCGCCGCCGAGCGCGATGCGCAGGTCGGAGGGGCCGATGTAGACGCCGTCCAGGCCGTCGGTGGCGCAGATTTCGGCGACGTTGGCGAGGCCCTCGGCGGGTTCGATCATCGCGAGCACCACGGTTTGCGCGTGCGTGTCTTCGGGGTCGGGGCCGATGCGCAGGGCTGCGCGCATCGGACCGTACGACCGCTTGCCGAGCGGCGGGTAGCGTACGGCTGCCACCGCGGCGGCGGCGTCTTGTGCGGTGTCGATGAGCGGGACGATGACGCCAGCCGCGCCTGCGTCCAGGGCCTTGCCGATGGGCATGGGGTCGTTGGCTTCTACTCGTACCAGGCCTACGGCGGTTGAGCCCTTGGTGTCTATGGCGGTGAGTGAGGCGAGTATTCCTGCGTAGTCGATCAGGCCGTGTTGGGCGTCCAGGGCTACGTAGTCGTAGCCGAGGCGGGCTATTCGTTCGGTGGAGACGGGGGAGTCCAGGACGGACCAGTAGCCGACTAGGGGGTCGCGTGCGCGTAGCGCTGCCGCGAAAGTTGTGGGGGTCATGGGGGTGCCTCCGGCGGTTGGGTTCGTTTTCGGGTGCGGGTTTGTTGTGGCTGGTCGCGCCCGCGCGGCGGAGCCGCACATTGATACAGCCCTGCGCCCCTTTGGGTCCGGTGGGTGGGTCGGGGCCGTGGGCCGGTGCGTCAGCCCGTCGCAGGCGGGGCGTACGGCCCGGTGTCGGTACACCGCGAAGGTGGCCTGAGACCGAACCTAAGCGACGGGCATACGACGCACCGGCCCACGGCCCCTCCCGCCGGTGGGGAAGTGCGGGTGTGTGGTGGCTGGCGGCTCCTGGACGCGCGGTGTGATCATGTGGGGTTCCTTTTCAGCGGTTGTATGCGGGCATTGGGCCGCGTAGTGCCTTGCCGATCTCGTTGCAGGCCGCTGTGACGTCGGTGGGGAGGGGGCCGTTGGTGGCGGCTGTGATGTTGGCCAGTAGGTGGGTGGTGCTGGAACCGCCGAGGAGCAGGGCGTCGGTCGAGTCGCGGTCCAGGAGCCAGCGGAGGGCCAGGTCGGTGAGGGGGATGCCGGCTGTGTCGGCGATGGTGGAGAGTTGGTCTACGGCGGTGAAGAGGCGTTCGTCCCAATAGCGTTGGCGGTACATCTCGGCGACCTTGGAGTCGCCGAAGCGGCCCGATTCCGGGGGGTGTTCGAAGCGGTGACGGCCGGTGAGGAGGCCGCCACCCAGGGGGTTGTAGACCATGGTGCGCAGGCCGGTTACGGCGGCGTACTCGACGTACTCCTCCTCTATGCGGCGGGCGAGGAGGTTGTGCATCTGCTGGGCGATGACGGGCCGTGGTGCCCCCAACTCGTCGGCGGTGCAGACTAGTTGGGAGATCTGCCAGGCCGCGTAGTTGGAGACGCCCAGCGTGCGTATCTTTCCCTCGGCTACGAACTCGGCGATGGTGGCGAGGGTTTCGGTCAGTGGTGTCGCTCGGTCGGGCTGATGGAGGTAGAAGAGGTCTACCGAGTCTGCGCCGAGGCGTTTGAGGCTGCCCTCCAGTGCGGCTCGGAGGCCGGCTGCGGAGAGCGGGGCGTTGTCGCCCTGGTCGGGGTGTGGGATGCCGGCCTTGGTGGCAAGGACGATTCGGTCGCGGCGGCCGGGCAGGAGTCCGGCGAGGATGCGTTCGCTTTCGCCGCCCGCGTAGCCGTTGGCCGTGTCTACGCCGGTGATGCCCGCGTCGAGTGCGGCATCGAGCATGTTGGCTGCTGAGGAGGCGTCGACGGTGTCGCCGAAGGTCATGGTGCCCAGTACCAGCCGGGAGAGCGGTACGGGGATGTTCGGCAGGTCGATGCCGGTGGTCACGTGGGGGTTCCTTCCGGGGTGAGGGCGAGCAGGTGGCGGGGCTTCACACCCCGGATCGTGGTGGGGTCCAGAGCGGCGCGGCGCAGTGCGCGGGTGTAGGGGGCGGAGGGTGAGGCGAGCACGGTGGCCGTCGGACCGGCCTCGATGATCCGGCCCGCGCGCATCACCAGCAGATCGGTGCTGATCTCGCGGACTACCCCGAGGTGGTGCGCGATGATGAGGTAGGCGATGCTGGTGTCCTTCTGTAACTCCCGTAATAGGTTGAGAACTTGGGCCTGTACGGAGACATCCAGGGCGGACGTCGCCTCGTCGCAGACCAGCAGGTCGGGGCGGGAGGCCAGAGCGCGGGCGATGCCGATACGTTGGCGCTGGCCGCCGGAGAACTCGGGTGGGCGGCGGTCCAGGGCCGAGGACGGCAGGCCTACCTGGTCGATCAACTCGGCCGCCCGCCTGGCACGTTGGGCCCGGTCGGAGAGCCCGTTCAGGCGCAGTGGCTCCGCGACGATCTGCTGGGCGGTGAGATGGGGGTCCAGCGAGCCGTACGGGTCCTGGAAGACCATCTGCACGCGGCGGCGCAGGGGACGCAGGCGCCGTTCGGGGAGCGGGGCGATGTCCGTTCCGTCTAGGATGATCCGTCCGCTCGCCGGTCTGAGCAAGCGTACGAGAGCTCGGGCCAGCGTCGACTTGCCGCAGCCGGACTCACCCACCACCGCGAGTGAACCGCCTTGCGGAATATGGAAGTTGACGTGGTCGACGGCTCGGAAGGGGCCGCGTGGCGTGGCGTATTCGACGACCAGGTCCTCGACGGAGAGGAGCGGCTTGTCGGTCACCGGCCTTGCGGTGGTGGGGAGTTCGGTCACGAGGCCGCCTCCTTAGCGACGGGTTCGGTCCGGCCGTCGCCGTCCTCGTCCCACGAACCCACACGGGGCACGGCGGCGAGCAGTTCACGGGTGTACGGTTCGGTGGGTCGCTCGACGATCTGCTGTGCGGAGCCCGACTCGATGAAACGACCGTCCTTCATGACGTGGATTCGGTCGGAGACCAGCCGGGCCACCCCGAGGTCATGGGTGATCATCAACATGCCTATGTCCGTACGTTCCTGAAGCTCCATCAGCAGGCCGAGCACGCTCGCCTGCACGGTGGTGTCCAGGGCGGAGGTGGGCTCGTCCGCGACCAGCAGTTCCGGCTCGGCGGCGAGTGCGGTGGCGATGAGGATGCGTTGCAGCATGCCGCCGGAGAACTGGTGCGGATACGCCTTCCAGCGGGTCTGAGGCTGGGAGATGCGTACCTGCGTCAGCAGCTCAACTCCTTTGTCGCGGGCTTCTGTTCGTGAGAGGCCGGGGTGACGCAGCCGTAGCGCGTCGCCCAGTTGGCGACCGATGGTGTGCACCGGGCTGAGGGCCGTCATCGGATCCTGTGGAATGAGTGACACGATGCGCCCGCGCACCGCACGTGCGGCGTCCGGATCGGCGACTACGTCTCGTCCGGCGATGCGTACGCTGCCCGACATCACGGCGAGCCCTTCGGGCAGCAGTCGCAGCACGCCCATCGCCGTGGTCGACTTTCCGCAGCCGGACTCGCCGATCAGTGTGACGGTCTCGCCCCGGCGGACGGTGAAACTCACTCCGTCGACCGCGCGCACCACGCCGTGCGCGGTGATCAACTCGATCTGCAGATCCGTCGCGTCGAGCAGCGGCGTGTCCTCGGTCATGGCTCACGCTCCCTTCCGGGAACGCGGCCGGGTGCGGTCCCGCAGCCCGTCCCCGAGCAGGTTGACGCCGACCACCAGCAGCGCGATGACCAGCCCGGGCAGGGTGACCAGCCACCACGAGGTGGTGATGTAGTCCTGGCCGTCGGGGATGATCCGCCCCCAGGTCGCGAACGGCCGCTGAGGTCCCGCGCCCAGGAAACTCAGCGCGCTCTCCAGCAGTACGGCCTGCGCGAGCAGCAGCAACACGACCAGGCTCGCGGGCCGCACCACGTTGGGGATCACATGGCGCCCGAGCACCGACCAGGAGCGCAGCCCGAGTACGCGGGCCGCGGCGACGTACGGTTTCTCGCGTTCGACGAGGACGAGCGAGCGGGTCAGCCGCGCCACCTCCGGCCACTGGGCGAGGGCGATCACGCAGGTGATGACGGTGACGGACGGCCCGAACAGAGCGACCACGAGGAGCAGCATCATCAGGAGCGGCAGGGCGAGTTGGGCCTCCAGGAACCGGGAGACGACCGCGTCGACCCAGCCTCCGAAGAACCCGGCCGCGGCGCCCGCCGCGATACCGATCAGGCCGGATACGAGGACGGCCAGAACACCCACCGCGAGGGACACCTGGCCGCCGTGCAGGACGCGAGAGAGCAGATCGCGCCCCAACTGGTCGGTGCCGAACAGATGCCCCTCGCTCAGTGGCGGCAGCCTGCGCTGGGAGAGGTCCTGGGCGTTCGCGCCGGGCAGCGGCAGTACACCGGCGAGCGCCACGGGCAGCACGACGAGTGCCGTGCACACCGTTCCTGCCCACAGTTTGAGGCGGGCGCCGTGCCGCTGCCGGGTCGCGGTGGCCCGGGCGAGATCGCGCGCGGTGACGGCGCTGGGGCGGTCGACGCTGACGGCTGTGGTCATGACTCAGGCCGCCTTTCCGAGGCGTACCCGTGGATCGAGCAGCGGATAGGCCAGGTCGACGAGGAGTTGGACGAGGATCGCGAGGGTCGCGGTGACCAGGACGGTGGCCTGGATCAGCGGATAGTCGCGGGTCTCCAGAGCGCGGACGACCAGCGAGCCGACCCCCGGCCAGCCGAAGACGACCTCCACCACGACCACACCGTTGAGCAGCGCCGCGAAGCGCGTACCGAGTGCCGTCACCAGCGGCACGGCGGAGTTCGCGAGCGCGTAGCGCCAGGTCAGCGCGGACTCGGAGACGCCGCGGGAGCGGGCCACGGTGATGTACGACGAGGCCAGCGCGGTGGTCATCTCGCGGCGTACCAGCCGGGAGACCAAGGCGAGTTGGAGGACGGCCACGGTCGCGGTCGGCAGCACCAGACCGCTCCAGGTGGTGAAGCCGGAGGCGGGCAGGACCGGAACGACCACCGCGAAGACCGTCAGCAGCATCACACCGGTCCAGAAGTCCGGCATCGACTGCCCGGCGATCGTCAGCACGTTGGCGCCCAGCTCCCTGCGTGTGTCGGCGCGGCGCGCCATCCACACACCCAGCGGCACGGCCACCACGGTCGTGACCGCGATGGCGGAGACGGCGAGCGTGATGGTGTACGGCATCCGGTCCAGGACCACGTCGAAGGCTGGGGAGCTGAACGAATAGCTCGTGCCGAGGTCCCCCGTGAACAGGTCGCGCAGGAAGAGCCCGTACTGGACGAAGAGCGGGTCGTCGAGCCCGAACTGCTCGCGGTTGCGGGCGAGTTCGGCCGTGGTCGCGTTGGGGGCCGCGTACGCGGAGGCCGGATCGCCGGGTGCCAGGCGCACCAGCAGGAAGACGGTGGTCAGGGTGAGGAAGACGGTCAGCAGGTTCTGTGCGATGCGGCGGGCGAGGTATTTCGGCACGGCTCAGCCCTCCAGACGTATCGCGGTCAGGTCGTAGGAGTTGATCGCCTGGAGCGCCAGCCCCTGGACGCGGTCGCGGCGGGCCAGCAGTGTCTTGGGCGCGAAGGCCCACAGGCTGGGCCAGGTGTCCCAGACGGCCTTCTGCACCGCGGCCAGCCGCCGGTCCCGCTCCGCGTCGTCGACCTCGGTGGCGGCAACCGACAGCTGTCGCTCGATCCGGGGAATCACATAGCCCATGAACGCGTCGCCGGTACGTTCCTTCTCGGCCGTTCCGCCGTACATTCCCTGCAACATGGTGAGGGCCTGCCCGGTCGGGCTGCTGTAGCCGTTGCCGATGACGTCCCAGTCGCCGGCGCGTCCCTGGCGCCACTTGAGGATGTCGCCGCCGGGCTGGAACTGCTGGAGCGAGGCGCGCACACCGACGTCCTGGAGCATGTCGAGCACGGCCTCCATGACGGAGGTGTCGCCGGCGAACTCCCCGGACTCCCAGATGATTTTCAGCCGCAGGTCGTCGGCGCCGAGCGACCTCAGGAGCTGCCGGGCCCGCCCCGGATCGAAGGCGTACGTTCCTGTCGGCACCGCACCCTGGAGGGCGAGCGGTACCACGCCGCGGGCCTCCTCGGCCGTACCGGTCAGTACATCGTCGACGAGGGCGGTGCCATCGATCGCGTACGTCAGCGCCTGCCGCACCCGGGGGTCGGCGAGCGGATGACCCTCAGGCTTGCGGAAGTTGTAGAAGAGCTGGCACATGCGGACGCCGACGGTCTCCTGGACGGTGACGCCCGGCAGCCCGATGAGCTGTTCCGCGGAGTCCGGCGTCAGCGTGTCGACGACGTCGAGTTCGCCGCTGCGCAGGGCGACGACACGGCTGGACTCCTCTGGCACGAACCGGACTTGGACCGTGTCGACGGACGGCTGCCTGCCCCAGTACTTGGTGTTGCGGGCGAGGGTGTACTCGCCCGCTCCGCTGTCCGCGCGGACGACGCGGTACGGGCCCGAGCCGAGCCCGGAGCGCAGCTCCTCGGGCCGGTTGGCCTTGGCCGGGGTGATATGGATGTTGGCCATCAGCCGGTCGAGCACCGGCACCGGACGCTCCGTGCGCAGCAGGAAGGCCCGCTCACTGGTGGCCTCCACGGTCGGCAGCTCCGGGAACAGACCGAGCAGGAAGGAGCCGGGGACCTTCCCGTACATGCGCAACGCCGTGGCCACGTCCTCGACGGTGACCGGACTGCCGTCCGAGTAGCACACACCCTCGCGCAGCCGCACCGTCCACGCGGTGGGCTCGGTCATCTCGAACCGGTCGGCGAGGACGAGTTGGGGCTCCAGGTCCGGGCCGATGCGCGTGAGCGCCTGCCGTACGGCACGCTGCACGGTCACCGCCGCCTCGAACTGGTTCAGCTTGTTGTCGAGGCTCACCAGGGAGCGGTTCAGACCGAGGGTGAGGGTGCCGGGGCCGGGTGCGCCGGTGGGCCCCGCACAGGCGGACAGGGGCAAGGGACCGAGGGCGACGCCCGCACCGCCGAGGGCGCCCCAGCGCAGCAGTGTGCGGCGGCTGGGGTGACCGGGCGGGGGAACGCGATGCGGAGTTGGGGTCATGTCGACCTTCTCGGTTCTTGAGGGCGACCGGCTCTCGCTGACGCCGCCCGGGTACCAGACGGCGAACAAGTGTCGCGCCGAAAAAGGTGGCATGGTTGCGCGAATCGCGCAAGGAGCCTCGCGCACTTCGCGCAGTCGTGCCATCATCGGCGTCCGGGGCCGATCACCCGGAGGCCCGAGGAGGTACCCGTGTCCCGCACCACACTCGCCAGTCGCCCATCCCGCGTGCTGGCGCTCGCGGACGACCTGTCCGGCGCCGCCGAGACCGCTGCCGCACTGGGCCTGCCCGGCCGGATCCTGCTGGGCCCGCCCACCGCACCGACACCCGAGGGCGAGGCGGTCGTACTCGACCTCGACACCCGGCAGCTCACCGCGGACGAGGCCGCACGCGCCGTACGGGACGTCATGGCGTACGCCGACGGCGACCTGGTGCTGAAGAAGGTCGACTCGCTGCTGCGGGGCAACCTCGCCTCGGAGACGGCCGCTTACGCCGAAGGCGCCGCGGGCGTCGTGATCGCCCCCGCCGTGCCGGTCGCGGGCCGCACCGTGCGCGACGGCATCGTCCATCTGCACGGCACCGCGCTGCACGCGACCGACGCCTGGCACGCTGAGCGGGGCCCGGCGCCGGAATCGGTGCGGGCGGCGCTGGGCGACCTGCCGACGCGGGTGGTGCCACTGTCGGTGGTGCGCTCGCCCGTCCTGGCGCTGTCCGGCTGGCTGCGCACCCTCATCGCGAAGGGTCACCACCCGGTGTGCGACGCCGAGACGGACGCCGACCTCGACGCGATAGCCCAGGCGGTGCTCCAACTCGGCCCCGGGGTACGGCTGTTGGGGACGGGCGGGCTGGCTGCCGCCCTCGGCCGGAGACTGGCGGGAGCGGACGGGGACGGGGCCGGGCTCCGGGAAACCCCCGGGCCCACGCCGTACAGACCGCTGCTCGTCGTCGTCGGAACCGCCGAGCTCAGCGCCATTGCGCAGATCGCGCAACTGACCGCGTCCGGCGCGCACCACGTGCCCGTACCGGCGCAGAGGCTCACCGACCACCGCGGCCCGCATCCGCTCGCCACCGCGCCGGACGGCATCACGGTCGTCAGCATCGACGGCGGCGGAGCCGTCGAGCCCGGCCCGGCCCGCGGCCTAGTGGCAGGCCTCGCCCGCACGGTCGCCCAAGCCGCCCGCGACAGCGACCTGGTCCTGACGGGCGGCGAGACCGCGCGCCGCGTGCTGGACGCCCTGGGTATCCGTGAGCTGCTGCCCGTCGGGCAGATCCACCACGGCGCCGTGCACTCCCGCACCGCCGACGGCCGTTCCGTCGTCACCCGCCCCGGAAGCTTCGGCGACACCGACTCCCTGCTGCGCATCGCCCGCGCGCTGCGCCCCGACCACGCCGCCGTACCGACCCCGTCGTTCGCCCCGCAAGGAGAACCCACGTGAACGCAGCCCCCACCGCCGCGTCCGCCGAGCAGTCCGGCACCGCCGGACATCGGCTCCCGATCATCGCGGTGACCATGGGCGACGGTGCCGGCATCGGGCCGGAGGTCATCGTCCCGGCGCTGCTGCACCCCGATACCCTGCGCGGCTGCCGACCCGTCGTCATCGGCGACGCCCGCCGCCTGCGCCAGGCGGCGGACATCCTCGGCATCAGCTGTGACATCGTTGCCGTCGACGCCCCCGCCCAGGCCGAGTTCACGCCCCGCCGCATCAACGTCGTCGACCTCGGGCTGCTCCCGGCCGACCTGCCCTGGGGCACCCTCTCCGCGGCGGCGGGCGACGCCGCGTACCACTACATCCGCGTCGCCGCCCAGCTCGCCCTGAACGGCGAAGTCCACGCCATCTGCACCGCCCCCCTCAACAAGGAGGCCCTGCATGCCGCCGGGCACCTCTACCCCGGCCACACCGAACTCCTCGCCCACCTCACCGGTGTGGACGAGGTGTCGATGATGCTGTCCACACCCAAGGTGAAGGTCATCCACGTCACCACGCACATCGGTCTGATCGACGCCGTCAACCGCATCGAGCCCGGCCTCGTCGAACGCACCGTGCGCCGCGGCCACGACGCCATGGTCCGCGCGGGCGTCGAGGCCCCCGTGATCGGCGTCTGCGGCATCAACCCGCACGCGGGCGAGAACGGCCTGTTCGGCTACGGCGAAGAGGAGGCGAAGATCGTCCCCGCCGTGGAGGCCGTACGCAACGACGGCATCGACGCCCACGGGCCGATCCCCGCCGACACCGCCTTCTTCCTCGCCGGCCGCGGCGACTACGACCTCATCGTCGCCATGTACCACGACCAGGGCCACGGCCCGGTGAAGGTCCTCGGCATCGAAACGGGCGTCAACCTCACCGTGGGACTGCCCGTCATCCGCACCTCCGTGGACCACGGCACCGCGTTCGACATCGCCGGAACCGGCCGAGCCGAGGCCGGTAGCATGGTCGAGGCGCTGCGGCAGGCCGCCGAGATGTCATCCGCCTCGGCCGCCCGATGACCCCCCTCTCGTGGGTCCCGGAGGACACCACCGCACACCCGGAGGACACAGGACTGATGTCTGCGATCGGATCCAAGTCCCGGCGCGACCGGATCGTCCAGCTCGCCACCACCACCGGCCTGACCAGCGTGGACGAACTCTCCCAGCTGTTCGGCGTCACGGCCTCCACCATCCGCCGCGACCTGGCGAAGCTCACCACCGACGGACGCCTCGCCCGTACGTACGGCGGCGCGATGGCACTGTCCGCGCACCCCGAGGCCTCACTGCGGCAGCGCACCGGCGAGGCCTTCGAGGCCAAACGCGCCATCGCCCGCTGGGCGGCCGACCAGATCCAGCCCGGCGAGACGCTGCTCCTCGACGCGGGCTCGACCGTCGGCGCGCTCGCGCATGAACTGCGTACGGCCAAGAACGTCACCGTCGCGACCACCGGCCTGACCGCGCTCCAGGAACTCGCCGACGTCCAGAACGTCCACGTCGAGTGCCTCGGCGGCACCCTCCGCCCGCTCAGCCAGGGCTTCGTCGGCCCACTGACCGAGGCCGCCCTCGAACGGCTCACCTTCGACCGCGTCTTCCTCGGCACGGACGGCGTCTCCCCGGAGCACGGGATCTGCGAGGCCGACCTGCGCCAGACCCGCCTGAAGGAACTCATGGCGCGCCGCGCCGACCACGTCTACGTGCTCGCCCACGCCGCGAAAGTAGGCCGCCGCCCCTTCCATGCCTGGGCCACCCTGCCCGCGGGCTGGACCCTGGTCACGGACGACGCGGCCGACCCCCGCGTCCTCGAAGAGCTGCACAGCCGCGGAGTCACCACGGTCCTGGCCAAGTCCGAGGACACGGCCTGAACGTGGCCGAGCGGAAAGGGCCGGGCGCTGGGACGCGCCCGGCCCTTCCGAGCCCTTTCGTGAGGCTCAGGCGCCGCAGACCGGGACGCCGGGCAGCTGGTTGTCCGGGTGGTCGACGTAGTAACTCGCGATGTAGCCGCGGGAGTCACCGCGGGTGATGTAGACCCACCACGGGTTTCCGCCGACGTTCTGGCCCTGCTTCTGGCAGACCGCCTCGAAGGCCTGGCCCGGCTGCAACTGCCCGGCCACCACAGGGCAGTTGCCCGGCGACGGGAACGCGTCGCAGGCGCCCGGGTTGCCCGGGTTGTCGCGGACATTGACGTCGGTCGCCCACACCGTGAAGCTCGCCCGGGCCGACACGCCGTCCGAGGTGTCACCGGCCGAGGCGGCGGCCGGGCCGGCCAGTCCCGCCGTCAGGGCCGTGGCGGCGAGGGCGGTACCGAGGGCAGTACGAAGTCGCATGAGATCTCCCCGTGTTGTCGTGCTTGGCTTGGTCGTGCCTGTCTTACGCACGGCACACGAAGACAGGGGCCGCCCTGTATGACACGGGGCCGAGTGACGCTCGTCACACGCCAAGGAGACACGCCAAGGCGGCGTCGGTCAGGGCGAGCTACGCGCCTCGTCCGCCGAACACGTGCGCAGCTCAGTCGTGTTGCGGGTACGGACCCCCGGCAGCCAGCCCTCCGCTCCCTCACGGTTCCTGACCAGGTACCAGCGCGTCGAGCTGATCCCGCTCTCGTCCGTCACCAGCGTGCCGCGGGTGACGACACACGCCGCGGCCAGCCGGTCACCGTGCCATACGCGGCCGACCGTGTTCCCAGGCGCCGCGTACTCGGCGTACGGATCCTTCGCCAGCCGCAGCGCGCACTCCAACGTCCGCAGCGGACGACACGGCGCTTCGGCGTTGAACACCGTCACCGAGGCATCGAATGGCCCGCGGTCGGCAGGAGTGCCGTCGGTCGGCCGGACCAGCCACCAGGCGCCCAGCGCGACGGCGCACACCAGGACGGCGGCGGCCGCGACCGCCCAGCCTGTCCGCAGCCGCGCACCGATGGCCGTCCTGCGGCGCGGAGTCTCGGCGGACCGGACGCGCTCCCACAGCCCCGGTGGCGTCTCGATCTCCTCGTCGGCGGCCCTGAGCCGGTCGCGCAGCAGCGAGGCAACGCGGTCGTCGGGCTCTGCCTCAGGCCTCATGCCCCGGCTCCTTTCCTGAACGGCCACCGCGTTCCCGCTCACCTCTGTCCAGCAGCGAGCGCAGCTTCTCCAGCGCACGCGTGCGATGCCGGGCGGCCGTTCCGCGGTGCACCCCGATGATCCGGGCCGCCTGATCGATGGTGTAACCGTCCAGATCGACGAGTATCACCACGCCCGCCTGCTTGGCAGAGAGCCTTCCCAGCAGCCGAACCGCCTCCATCTCGGCGTCGCGGCGCTCCACTCCGCCGTCCCAGCCCGCGGCGACCACCGGCCCGATCGAGCCAAGTCGGCCCGCCTGCCCGGCACCGTCGGCGGCACTCGACACCTCCACATCATCCACCAGGACCTGACGGCGCTCGCGGCGATGGGTGTCGCGTACGACGCTGAGCAGCGCGGTGAAGGCATAGGCGTACGGCTCCGGATGGTCGAGGAATCGCTGCGGCCGGGCGGCCAGCTTCAGATAGGCCTCGTGCACGGCGTCCTCGGCCCAGGATCTCGTCCCGGCCAGCATGACGGCTCTTCGGTAGAGCCGGGGCAGGAGCTCGCAGAAGGTCTCGTCGAAGCGGGTCGGTGGCGGTGACGGCGAGGATGAGGGACCGGTCGGCGGGTGGCCCATGGGCTCGGATGTCTCCCCGTAGTGAAGTCGGGCGGGCCGTCGCCTGCCCGCCGTGTTGTGCACCGAGTGATCATTTACCCGAGGACGGCCCGGGCACGCAGGTCCTTTTCCGGCTCGGCGCTCAACCCTCACCTCAACTCCCAGCCCGGGCCGCCCGTTGACCCCCTGCGCGACTGTCCGGAAACCGGCGTTCATCCGCACCGAAGGCGGGTTAACGTGCCATTTCGGCCCACGAACTGGGGGAGTGGTGGAACAGTGGCCCGATCCATCGTCGACCTGAAGCAGCTCGGTCCGGATTTCCTGCGTGATCCGTATCCCGTCTACGCCCGGCTCCGTTCCCAGGGGCCCGTCCACCGTGTGTACGACCCCGACGGCGAGGAGGTGTGGCTCGTCGTCGGCCACGAGGCATGCCGTACCGCCTTCACCGATCCACGGCTCAGCCGGGACTGGATACGGTCCGGGAACATCAAACAGATCGTCAACACCGAGCAGAGCCAGCCGGCCCTCATGCACATGCTGATGTCGGACCCGCCGGACCACACCCGACTGCGGCGACTGGTGGCCCGGGAATTCACCCCGCGACGTATCGAGTCACTGGCCCCTCGCATCCGGCAGATCACCGATGAGCTACTGGACACGATGCTGGCAGTGGAGGAGCGGCGGGCCGATCTGATCGCCTCCTTCGCCTTCCCGCTGCCCATGACCGTCATCTGCGAACTGCTCGGCGTCCCCGAACTGGACCGGGACGCCTTTCGCCGCTGGTCCAACGAGATGGTCGCGCGCACCAGCCCGGAGGCGGAGGCGCTCGCCTACCAGGAGGAGTCGGCGTATCTTGCCGAGTTGATCGCGGCCAAGCGGGCGAAGCCCGGTGTGGATCTGCTCAGCGCGCTGATCCACACCGCGGATGAGGACGGTGACCGGCTCTCGCCGGACGAGCTCATCGGCATGTCCAACCTGCTGCTCATCGCCGGTCACGAGACCACGGTCAATCTGATCGGCAACGGCTTGCGGGCGCTGTTCGCACATCCCGGCCAACTAGCCGATCTGCGCGCCGACTTCGGCCTGCTCAACGGGGCGATCGAGGAGATGCTCCGCTACGACGGCCCGGTGGAGACCTGCACGGACCGCCTGGCCCTGGAGGACGTGGAGATGGGCGGGGTGACCATCCCCGCGGGCTCCACCGTCCTGATCACTATGGCGGACGCCGACCGTGACCCGGAGCGCTTCAAGGAGCCCGACCGATTCGACATCCGCCGGGACTCCCGCGGTCACATCGCCTTCGGCCACGGCCTGCACTACTGCCTGGGCGCGCCGTTGGCACGGCTGGAAGGCCGGATCGCTTTCCGCACCCTGCTGGAACGCTGCCCGGACCTGGCGCCGGACGCGGACGAGTCCGAACTGCCCTGGACGCCGGGGTTGTTGATCCGGGGCGTACGGAAGCTGCCTGTGCGCTGGTGACGGATCACACCGGCCGCGCCCTGTGTACTGTCGGCAGTCCGGCCGACGACCTGGTGTCGGCAGGCTTCGCAGGACAACGCAGGAGGACACCCGTATGACCCGCCCGATCACCGTGGGAGTGGACGGATCACCCGAGAGCCTGGCCGCCGTGGCCTGGGCCGGCCGGGAAGCCGTCCGCCGCGAGCTGCCGCTGCGTCTGGTGCACGCCTGGGAGACAGAGGACGCGGGGGAGCACGACGCGAAGGCGCGGGACGCGCTGCGGGAGGCCGCGAGCGGCCTCGCCGAGCGGCACCCGCAGCTGCCGGTGTCCACCGACCTCCTGGACGCGGCCCCGGTCCCGTCACTGGTCGCTGAGGCGGCGGACGCCGAGATGCTTGCGCTCGGCTCGCGCGGGCACGGAGCGATCGTCGGCTTTCTGATCGGCTCCGTCGGCCAGCAGGTGACCGCGGAATCCGGGCGCCCCGTCGTCCTCGTACGCGCCGACGACCATGCCGAACGCGAGGCGGCGGGCCGCGAGATCATCGTGGGACAGCAGGGCGGCCCGGACGACAGCAGCGCGGCCCTGGGGTTCGCCTTCGAGACCGCGGCGGCACGCGGCGCGGCCGTACGGGTCGTACGGGCCTGGAGTCTGCCGGCGCTCTACTCGTACAGCCCGGGCCTGCTGAAAACCCTCGACGAGGCCGGCGGCCTGGAACCGTACGAGAAGCAGGCCCTCAACGAGGCCCTGAAGCCCTGGCGGGAACGATTCCCCGACGTGCCCGTGACCGAGCACGTCGAGATCGGCAGCGCGGGCGAGGTGCTGCTGTCGGTGGCGTCCCGGGCCCAGCTGATGGTGGTCGGGCGGCGCGCCCACCGCTCGGCCGTGGGATCACGGATCGGTTCGGTGGCGCACGCGGTCATGCATCACGCGCCCTGCCCGGTGGCGGTCGTTCCGCCGTCCTGAGCGCCCGGCTCAGGCCGACGGGGCTGACGAAGCGGCGGCGTTCGGCGCCGGCAGCTTCTCCCGGAGCTTCGGCAGGATGTGCTTGACGTAGTCCTCGACGGCCATGTCCAGGCCGATGTCGTGCTGCGCCCGTTCGGACAGATACCAGCGGTGCTCGAGCAGCCCGTGGTACAGCTCCGCCGCGTCCATGGAGCCGCGCAGCTCCTTCGGTACGGCGCGCACGGTGGGCCGGAACACCTCGCGCACCCAGCGGTGGGCCAGCACCTCGGGGCGTGCGGCGAGGGGGTCGCCGGGGGCGTAGTCCTCCTGGGTGGCCATCCAGCTCTCGAGGTCGTTGAGGAGCCGGCGCGCCTGGTTCTCCTCGGCGTCGAGCCCGGTCAGCCGCAGAAGCTGGCGCTGGTGATGGCCCGCGTCGACGACCTTGGGCACGAAGGTCACGGTGTCACCGTTCGAGGAGTGCGCGATCTGCATCTCGGCGACGTCGAAGCCGAGTTCGTTGAGCCGCCGGACCCGGCGGTCGATGTAGTGGTGCTTGCCCGCCGGATACACGGACGTACGGGTCAGCTCCTGCCACAGGCTCTGGTAACGGCCGCAGATCTCCGTACCGAAGTCGATCGGGTCGACGGACGGGTGCAGCGCCCCCGACGCTTCCAGGTCGAGCAGCTCGCCGCTGATGTTCACGCGCGCGAGATCGAGGTCGTAACTGCGCTGCCCGTCGCTGAGCTTCTGGTGCAGCTCGCCGGTCTCCGCGTCGACGAGGTACGCGGCGAACGCTCCGGCATCGCGCCGGAACAGCGTGTTGGACAGCGAGCAGTCGCCCCAGGCGAACCCGGCCAGATGCAGCCGGACCAGCAGCACGGCGAGCGCGTCCATGAGCCGGTGCATGGTGGCGGGCCGCATCGTCGTCTCGAACATCGACCGGTAGGGCATCGAGCCGTTCAGATGCCGGGTGATCAGCACGGGCTCCAGTGGCGTGTCGTCGTCCCGGGTGCGGCCGGTGACCACGGCGAGCGGGTCCACCGCGGGGATGTTCAGCCGGTGCAGACTGCGTAGCAGCTCGTACTCCCGCACGGCGGGCCGCTCGGCCAGCTCCTTGACGGCCACCACTTCGCTGCCGGCGCGCGCGTACCGCACCACGTGCCGTGAGATGCCGCGCGGCAGCGGCACCAGGTGGCGCTCCGGCCAGTCCTCCAGGGGCAGCTCCCAGGGCAGTTCGAGCAGCAGCGCGGGATGCTCCGGGTTGGTGGCGCTGATGTGCAATGCCATTGCTCTTGGGCCCTCGCCTCGCGGTCGTCCGTCACGTAGCAAGAGCATCTCCGCACTTGGACGCCCGGTTCGTCAACTGGCGCGAGGTGTACCGCGGGCGACGAGTGGGGCCGGT
>NZ_BAAGPS010000012.1:2020-67223 GCF_054783935.1 Streptomyces pseudoechinosporeus | reverse complement strand
TCATCACAGAAGGCTGAGGCCTTGCCCGGCCGGCGTCACTGTCGCGCGCCCACCGGCTCCTCCTGTTGCACCTCCTCCTGCTCGCCGGTCCCGAGCATCGCGCGGACCTCGAACTGCTCGTACACGTCGGCGGCGTCTTCTTCGCCACGGCTCATCACGGTGCCGAGCCAGCCCAGCAGGAACCCGGCCGGTACGGAGACGATGCCCGGGTTCTGGAGGGGGAAGAAGGCGAAGTCCGCGTCGGGATAGAACGACGTGGGCGTCGAGGAGACGACGGGGGAGCAGATGACCAGCATCACGGAGGCGGCGAGACCTCCGTACAGGCTCAGCAGGGCGCCGCGTGCGTTGAAGCGACCCCAGAACAGGCTGTAGACCATGGTCGGCAGGATGGCGGACGCGGCGATGGCGAAGGCCAGGAACCCCAGGCTGGCGGTGTTCGTGCCCCACGCCAGCAGCGCGAGGAGCATGCCGAGGACCCCGATGACGACGGCGGACAGCCGGGCCGCGTTCAGCTCCTCGGTCTGGCTCGCCTTGCCCTTGCGGATCACCTGCCCGTACAGGTCGTGTGCGAGCGAGGATGCCGCGGCGAGCATGAGCCCGGCCGCGACGGCCATCAGGGTGATGAACGCCAGACAGGAGATGAGTGCGGTGAGTACGGCGCCGCCGATGGAGTTGGCGAGCAGCAGTACCGCCGCGTCGCCCTTGGCGTCGACGTCCGCGATGGAGTCGCGGCCGACGATCGCTGTCGCACCCAGGCCGAGCACGCCCGCCGTCAGACACACGAAGCCGACCAGGCCCGTGGCCCACAGCACCGATCGCCGCAGCACACGGGTGGCGCGGGGAGCGAGCAGACGCATCGTCATGTGGGGGAGTGCCGCCAGGCCCAGCGCGATGGCGATCTGCAGGCTGAAGAAGTCGAGCTTGCTGGTCGTACTGCCTCCGTAGCGCAGCCCCGGCTCCAGGAACCGCTGCCCCATGCCACTGCCGTCGGCTGCGGCACCGAGGAGGCCGTTGAGGTTCCAGTTGTAGCGGTGCAGCACGATGATGGCGGTCACCGCGACGCCCACGATCAACATGACGGCCTTGACGATCTGGAGGAAGGTCGCGCCGGGCATCCCGCCGAGCGCCACGTACAGCACGATCAGGGTGCCGATGAGCGCGACGCACATGGTGCGGGTGGTGGCGCTCGGCTCGCCGATGAACTGGGTCAACAGGGCGATGCTGCCGACGAGTTGGGCAACGATGTAGAGGACGCAGATGATCAGTGTGCAGGCGGCCAGGGCGATGCGTACCGAGCGCTGGCTACGGGGCAGCCGCAGGGCGAGTGTGTCGCCCAGGGTGAACTTGCCCGAGTTGCGCAGGGGTTCGGCGATCAGCAACATCACCATCATCCAGGCGACGACGGTGCCGACGAGATAGAGCAGACCGTCGTATCCGGTCAGTGCGACCAGTCCGGTACTGCCCAGGAGGGTGACGGCGGACAGATAGTCGCCGCACATCGCCAGCCCGTTGCGCAGGGGCGACATGGTCCGGTCGCCCAGGTAGAAGTCGCTGATCTCGTCGCCCTGCGGAGCGGTGATGAGGGCCGAGAACATGCTGACGACCACGACCGACACGAACAGGACGAAGGTCAGCTTCAGACTGGTGCCGCCGACGACGCCCTCGGAGAGGGTCACCATGCGACCGTCGGAGTAAGTCACCACGAACCGAACCGCCTCTGCTGGGGGCCACGAGCTTGCTGGACACGAGCCTGCTCGGCCTCGTCGCGGGCGATCTCCGCCCGCAGACGGTCGACGGCCGGGTCGATCCGCCGCTCCATGTGGACCGTGTACCGCCACGCGGTCACGGCCATCACGGCGAACTGGCCGATGCCACCCACCAGCCCCAGCGTCACATGGCCGAACAGCTCCTGGTTCAGCACTCCGGGCGCGAAGCCCGACAGCAGCACGAGCAGCAGGAAGCCGCCGACCGAGATCAGCAGCGCCACGATCCCGAACGAGCGGTGGGCTCCACGTATGAAGCGGAAGTCGGGATGCGAGGCGACTCTGTTCTCCGCCGCCGGGGCGGGCGGCATCTGTCCGGGTGGGGAGCTGTAGGGCCCGGATGGGGAGCTGTAGGGCGAGCTGGAGTGTCTTGGCATACCGTGCCTTGTCTGAGGCCTTGTGTTCGCGGTCTGAACGCGGAAATTGCTCACTGAATATGCGGGGGACGACTGTTGAACGGGGGTCACTTTTCAGTTCGCACAGGTCAGGAATTCGCCCGAAATGCCACTGAAACCTTGCTTCGGCCGTGCCGGGTGGCCCCGCTGGTGGGGTGGTCAGCGCGGCCGCATCGGATTGTGGCATTCCAGCGTTTCAACAATCAACCGCATCATTGCTATTGGCCGTCGGTGACTCAAATTCAACGCGCGTCACTTTCCCCGCCTCGGCTCCTTCGCCGCGCGTCGTTCACCGGCTCCTCCGCGCAGGGGGCGAGCCGTGGGTGGGACGTGATGTGCAGCACGCACGTACCGGCGCCGTCGGAGCCGGTGGCACGGATTGTGCCTTGCCACGGCTTGATCGCTGATCAAGTGGGGCAAAATCCCTGGCCACAGCCCATTCCGCTCATTTGACACGCCGTCGCGCGCACAGATAAGAAGCAGCTCTCTGGAGGCGGAGAGGTGGACTGTGTACGAGCCGAACGTGGTGGGCGACTGGCAGGAGTACGGCGAGGAGCATGCCGGCCTGCGTGTCCGCGTCCACGGCCTGGAGAAGGCGGAGCCGCCGCGGGGGCGTGACGACGCGGCCGAGGGCCTGACCTACGTCAAATTCCGGGTGACCGTCGAGAACCGCACGACGGCGTACTTCGGCATCCACCTCGAAGACGGCCAGCTCGACGTCCGGGTCGGCGCCGACGGCGAGAGCGCGTTCCTCGACTGGCGGAACTCGCAGTTCATCGAGGGCTTCGACATCTACCCGCTGCGCCGGGTCACGGCCGTCCTGTACGCCGCGGCCGACGAGGCCTGCCTGGGCCAGGTGGACGTCCAGGTCCAGCTGAAGGTCGACGACGAGTGGACCCACCGGTACCTCTGGTCCGGAGGCGTCGACCTGCGCGAGCCGGCCGTCGGCGTCGGCGCCCGCCCCGACAGCGCCGGCGACAGCCTCGCCGCCCAGGTGACGAGCTTCCTCAAGAAGGAAACGGGGCAAGGGCCGACCGCTTGACGCCGGACGGCCCAGATCATCGCGGACTTGTGAGGATGGATCGTTCCGCACTTGTGAGGATCTAGAAAAGGAAATCCTCTCGGCCTTGACAATTCACGCAGATCTTCGGTGAACGCGTCGATCTTTTCCCGGATTTCCAGCAGATTTCTCACGGGCGGCGATTTGTCCGGACAGTTGCGTCATGCCGTATCAAGAACTTCGGAGGCTGCCGCCGCGACGATCTCCGCGACGGTCGCGAGCGCCGGAAAGTCGAGTTTCCACTGCTGCCAGAACAAGGGAATGTCGATCTTCCGGTCCGGCGCCAGATTGACAAGTCGACCCGCGTCCAGCAGGGGCGCGGCCTGAACCTCGGGCACCATGCCCCAGCCCATCCCGGCGGCGACGGCGTCGACGAAACCCTCCGAGGTCGGCACTAAGTGGCGCAGCGAGCTCGCGCCGCCCTGGCCCCGCCGGAGCCCTCGTACGAACCCGTCCTGGAGGTCGTCGCGCCGGTCGAAGCAGACCACGGGCGCGCTGGCGAGGACGTCCCGCAACGGCACGTCCGGCGGGTCGCCGAGCCAGCGCTCCGCGAAGCCGGGGCTCGCCGCCGGGACATAGTTCATACGGCCCAGGCTGCGGACGGAGCATCCGGCCACCGGGTCCGGCGACGAGGTCACCGCCGCCATCACCAGCCCTTCACGCAGCAGCGCGGCCGTGTGGTCCTGGTCCTCGCGGCGCAGCTCGTAGCAGAGCCGCAGCTCCTCGGGCACACGTGTGAGCGCCGGCAGGAACCAGGTCGCCAGCGAGTCGGAGTTCACGGCGATCGACAGACGCGTCGGTTCCTCCGAGCCGGTCATGCCGAGTTCGGTGTGGGCTTCTCGTTCCAGCCGGGCCAGTTGGCGCGCGAAGCGGACGACGACCTCGCCGGACTCGGTGGGCCGCACCGGTTTCGTACGGATCAACAGGACGCGTCCCGTGCGCTGTTCGAGCGCCTTGACGCGCTGGCTGACCGCCGACGGCGTCACATGCAGAGCAGTGGCGGCGGCGTCGAACGTGCCCTCGTCCACGACGGCCAGCAGGGTACGCACCTGATCCAGGGGAAGCTCCGTCATCACGAACACTAATGATACGTAAGAATCTTTAGCTGTACTCCTGCTTCCCGGCTTCCTAACGTCGACGCCGTGACCAACGCCCTGACTGCCGCGGCCGCCGGATTCGGCACCGGCCTCTCGCTCATCGTCGCCATCGGCGCGCAGAACGCCTTCGTGCTGCGCCAGGGCGTCCGCCGGGAGGCGCTGCTCGCGGTGGTGGGCATCTGCGCCCTGTCCGACGCGACCCTCATCACGCTGGGTGTCGCCGGGGTCGGCGCCGTGGTGGTGGCCTGGCCGTCGGCGCTCACTGTGATCGCGCTGACCGGCGGCGTCTTCCTGCTCGGCTACGGCTGCCTCGCCGCCCGGCGGGTCTTCCGGCCCTCGGCCCTGCGGGTGGAAACCGGTTCGGCGGGCTCGCGGCGGCGGGCCGTACTCACCTGCCTGGCGATGACCTGGCTCAACCCGCACGTCTACCTCGACACCGTGTTCCTCCTCGGCTCCGTCGCGGCCGACCGCGGCCCGCTCCGCTGGACCTTCGGCCTCGGCGCGGCACTCGCCAGCCTGTGCTGGTTCGTCGCGCTGGGCTTCGGTGCCCGGCTGCTCAGCGGCTTCCTGGCCCGGCCGTCGGCATGGCGCGTACTGGACGGTCTGATCGCCGCGACGATGATCGCCCTCGGCGCCACGCTGCTCGCCGGGGCGTGAGCCCGCGCGTCCCCGGACCCTGGCGGTCGCCGCGCTGCACGACGGCCACTGCCAGCAGCCCGAGCGCCAGCCCCACCGCCGTCGGCACCCCGAACGGCTCCCCGAACATCAGCGCACCCCACACGGCCGTCACCGGCGCCATCAGGAACATGAGGGTATTCACTTTGGTCACCCCGGACCGGCGCAGGATCAGCCAGTACAGCCCGTACCCGCCGAAGGTGGAAAGGACCACGAGCCAGACCACGGCGCTCCAGAAGGAGGTGCTGGCGGGCGGCACCGCCCCTCCCGTTCCCGCAGCAAGTGCCGTGATGACAACGGCACTTGTGACAGCGTGGACCGTCATCGCCACCGCCGGGCGGACCTCTGTGCGCGAGCGACGGTCAAGAAACGTCGCCGCCACCAGACAGAGCATGCCGGCGAACGGCACGAGATACGCCCACCAGGCGGCGCCCGTCCCGGCCCCGGCGTCGGCCATGGTGACGATGACGACGCCGGTCACGCCAAGGCCCAGCCCGAGCCACTGCGTACGGGAAACCGGCAACCCCAGCAGGGGCCCGGCCAGCGCTCCGGCCACCAGCGGCTGCGTGCCGTCGATCAGGGCCGTCGTACCGCTGGAGACGCCCAGTTCGATCGCGTAGTAGACCGTGAGGAGATAGCCGCTCTGCGACAGCGCCCCGACGGCGACCTGCCGGACGAGGCCACGCGCTGTCAGCCCTCGCCACGACGCCCGCGCCACGGTCAGGGCCACGACGCCCATGACGAGGGCCAGCGGAAGAAAGCGCCACATCAGGAGCGTGACCGCCGACGCGCTCCCCGCCCCGAGCTTGGCCCCGATGAAGCCGGAACTCCAGGCGACGACGAACGCGATCGAGAGCAGGACGTTCACGGCACGAACACCTCCAGGGGTGAGCCGAAACCGACGACGAAAGCGACGGCGAAGGTAGACCGATCTGTATACCTGACATCGAGTATACAGATCGGTCTACTCTGGAGGAATGGCAACCGCGAACACCCCCCGACGCGTACCCCTGACCCCCGGCGCCCGCCGCGCGCTGGCAGCGGCCGGGCGACTGTTCTACGAGCGCGGCATCCATGCCGTGGGCGTCGACCTCATCGCGGCCGAGGCCGGCGTCACGAAGAAGACGCTGTACGACCGTTTCGGCTCCAAGGAGCAGATCGTCGTCGAATACCTGGCTGACCGCGACGAGCGCTGGCGAGCTTTCCTCGCTCCCCGCCTGGACTCGGCCTCCACCCCGCGGGGCCGAGTCCTGGCCGTCTTCGACGCCTCACGGGACTGGATGGAGGCCAACGGTTCCCGAGGCTGCAGCATGGTCAACGCGCATGCGGAGATCGACGATCCGAGCCATCCCGCGTACGCGGTCATCACCGGCCAGAAGGCATGGATGCTCACCCTGTTCACGGACCTCGTACGCCCTCTCGGCCCGACCGCGCCGGACGCGCTGGCGCGCACGCTGATGTTGCTTCATGAGGGTGCCCTGGTGGCTCACGGCCTGCGTATCTTCCCTGGGGCACTGGAGCATGCCCGCGAGGAGGCCCGAGTGCTGCTGCGTGGCACCGCCGACGCGTCGGCATGACGCTGAGCCCGCGGCTCGGACGCGCTGGGGGTTTCTTCTTCAGCCCGAAGCCGAAGCCGAGGCCGAGGCCGAAGCCGTCGGATCCGATGTGGTGGGTGGCGTGCGTGACGCGGTCCCAGAGTTTGCCTTCGCTTGCGGTTCCCGAAGCTGTTCGAGCGGTGCGTCCCTGTCGCGCCGGCGTCTGCGGTACCTAGCGCGCCGGTGTCGCCGTGAGTCCGGTCGGACATGTGCCGGTCGTCCTGCGGCCACCGTTTCGGCGGCGGGTCCTGCCGTCCCGGCTTCCGAAATACACGGCCAAATCGGCGCCCAGATAGCGCTCGGCGGCGTCAGCGGCTTCGCGGGCACAGCGCTTCCCCATCAGCACGCACAGGCTGTAGCCCGTGCTCTCGAAGTTGTCCCGCGCCGCGCGGTCGGTGGGGGCGGCGAGCATCAGGCGTTCCCAGGCCCGGTACTGCTCCAGATGCCTGGCGACCTCGGTTTTGGCAGGCAGCAGCATCTCACTGGTCACCTTCCTCCTCGCGGGTGCGCACGGTTCACCTGGACGGTGTGCGAAGACCGTGCGCGGAGCGGCGCCGACCGGTCACAGCGGCCGAAGCCTTCACTCATGGTGCATGCGACGCAACAGAACGTCCTGTTGTTTCTTGAACGACACGGCGCTCTTGCCCCTCGTGTTGCACGAACGGAGTAGCACTCTCACCCTGGAGTGACTCAAGAGCGGTCAGCGCTCACGCTTCGTGCTCGGGGCTCTGCCCGCAGGGGCGAGGGGAGCGAAGGCTTCGCCGGTGAGGAGTCAACGACGATGAAGACCGTAGTGCCCTGCTACTACCACCTCGACGTGAAGGTCAGCCCGGAAGGGGTTGCACAGGTCAGGCGCATTCTGGCCGCCCACCTCCGGTACTGGAACCTGGAGGACCTCGTCGAGCCCGTCTGTCACTGCGCCGAGGTGCTGCTGCACACGATCGACGAGCACGCCGCGGACAAGAACACCACCATCGAGATGTGGTGGACCGGTCAGCACCTCATCACCGCCATCGCGGACAACGACGTGGACCTGCACGCGAAGTACGCCCAACCGGGCTGCCTGGCCCACATCGCCGCCGTGAGCGACGGCTGGGGCTGCTGCGCCACAGGAACCGGCGGCAGGATCATCTGGTTCTCGCGCCGGGCCCGCGCCGTCGAGCGCGCTCCGCTGGTCCCGACCACCCCCGCCCCCAGCCTGCGCGCGGCACGCCCGATGCCCCGCGAGGCGCCGGTGCCCGCCCTGGCAGGTCCCGTGTCCGCGAGCCTGCTCACGGCAGCGGCGCCCGACGCCGGCTCCCGGAATCCGGAGGGCTCGCCGAGCGGAACCGTGGTGCGTACATCCATTCGGGCCTGAGCCCCGCCGGTGCCGAGCGCGTCTGTTCTTCAGCGGGCGCGGGGCGCTCCGTACGATCGCTCGATCCGCAGACGCAGGACGAGGCGGCGGTCGCGGACCATGGCGGCGCGGTAGTCGTCCCAGTCGGGATGCTCGCCCCGGACGTCGCGGTAGAGCCGGATGAGTTCCTCGACCGTCTCGTCGTGCGGATCCCGCGCGACGGGGGTGAGGTCGGCGACGCCCTCGACGACGGTGTAGGCCCAGCGGTCCTCGCTGGTCACGTGGTACGACACCCGCGGATCCCGGCGCATGTTGCGCGTCTTGGCGCGGTCGTCCGTGATCGAGACGCGCACGGTCCGCTCGTCGGGGTAGTACGCGTGGTTGACGTTCGACAGCTGAGGTCGTCCGTCGCGTTTGAGGGTGACCAGCACCCCGCCGTCGTACTCACTGAGCAGCTTGAGCAGGGCGTCCTGGCTCGTGTCGTGGGGCATGCGCTGTTCAACGCCCGGGACCTGCCGAGGCATTCCGTTCTTGAGGTGGTCTCGCACTCGGCGACGTGGCGTGGCGACCGGGATCGCCACGCCGCGCTCCTTGCCGTTGAAACGGTCACCCTCAGCCGGAGCCGCCGAGCGCCGCGAGTACGGCGTTGTACGCGGGCTTCTTGTTGTAGTTGCCGTCGAACAGCAGGGGAGTGCCGCTGGCGCGCCAGGAGTACTTGTCGGTGACGCCCCAGACGGTGATGCCGGTGCAACGGGAGACGGCCAGGCAGGCCTTGACCACGTTGCTGTAGCTGTTGGCCTGGGCCGTGCCCGAGCCCTCGATGTCCAGCTCGGTGATCTGCACATCGACGCCGAGGTCGGCGAAGCGCTTGAGGTTCGCCTGGTAGTCGCCGGGCACCGGTGACGCGCTGTTGAAGTGCGACTGGAAGCCCACGCAGTCGATCGGGACGCCGCGTGCCTTGAAGTCCCTGACCATGTTGTAGACGGCATTGCTCTTCGCGTTGACGCCGTCCGTGTTGTAGTCGTTGTAGCAGAGCTTGGCCGCGGGATCGGCGGCCCGGGCGGTGCGGAACGCCTCCTCGATGAAGCCGTCGCCGAGCTTGTCCTGGAAGGGCGAACTGCGCCGAGCGCCGCTACTGCCGTCCTGGAAGGCTTCGTTGACGACGTCCCAGGAGTGGATCTTGCCCTTGTAGTGCTGCATGACCTTGGTGATGTGGTTGTTCATCGCCGATCTGAGGTCGGCGGCGCCGAGACCTCCGACCCAGCCGGGCAGCTGGGAGTGCCATACGAGGGTGTGCCCGCGGACCTTCATGCCCCTGCTCTGGGCGTGATTGACGATCTGGTCGGCGGGACCGAAGGTGAACGAGTTGCGGGTCCTCTCGACGGCGTCCCACTTCATCTCGTTCTCGGGTGTCGCCGAGTTGAACTCGGTGTTGAGCGTCGAGGCGTACGCGGACTCGCCCAGGTGGTTCGCCGCGACCGCGGCACCGAAGTAGCGGCCCTTCTCCGCCGCTGCGGCGCCGAGGGTACTGGCAGCCTCGGCCGTCCCCGAGAGGGCGGTGACACCGGCCGCGGCGAGCAGACCGGCCATGCCGAGCACCAGTGCGCTCCGGGCACGGGAACGCCGGAGCGGAGGCGGCGGTTCGTGACTGATGGACGTACTCATGACCATTTCGTCCCTTCTTCCTTCCGGTTGCACGTGCCGTGTGCTGTGCGTGCTGCGTGGGACGTACTGGTGTGACTGAAGTTGATCTGGACATCCGGATCTCCGAAAGTTTCGGATGTGTTTCCGAATGGCTGCGGAGAATTTACGGCTGCCGTTTCATGGAGTCAACGGGTCTCGCGAAGGTGGATTCCGGTTGGCTTCAAGTCGCCTGAGGCCGAATTCCGTCAAATTCCACAGAACAATCGCCGCCGTCTACGAATGTTTCGTAGACGGCGGCGGATGCTGAGAGCACGTATGACGCCCTGCCGCCCCGGGACGCCTCACCGGAACACGTTGTCGTCCTCCCAGGCGAAGGACTCGACGGCCGGGCTGCGTCGCGCGGCTCTCGATGTCGCGTACATCGCGTCGATCTCGGCCGCGAAGTGGTGCGTGATGGCGTCCCTGCGCAGCTTCATCGACGGTGTCATCAGCCCGGTGGCCGGGTCGATGGGCTCCGGGAGGATGCGGAACACGCGGATGGACTCGGAGCGGGACACCGTGCTGTTGGCCGCCGCGATCGCGCGCATGACCTCTTCCCGCAGGGCGTTCTGCTCCCGTACGTCCCGGCTCGACGCCTCGCCCCCCAGGGGCAGGTTCGCGCGCCAGTGGGCGAGAAACTCCGGATCCAGGGTGATCAGGGCTCCCACGCAGGGGCGGTTGTCACCCACGACGACCGCTTGATGGATGAGTGGGTGGACCCTCAGACGTTCTTCGAGGGCCGCCGGAGCCACGCTCTTGCCGCCGCTCGTGATGATGATGTCCTTCTTGCGGCCGGTGATGGCCAGATACCCGTCGTTGTCGAGCCGCCCGATGTCCCCCGTGGCCAGCCAGCCGCCGCGGAGCGCTTCGCGAGTGCCGGGCACGTCATTGACGTACCCCTGGAAGACCGAGGGGCCGTGCACCAGGATCTCCCCGTCCTCGGCCACGCGGACCTCCATGCCCGGCAGGGGGCGTCCGACGGTGCCGAACTTGTGCCGCCCGACGGGCTGCGCGGTCATCCCGCCACTCGTCTCCGTGAGCCCGTACCCGTCGTGGATGAAGATTCCGATTCCCGAGTAGAAGAGGGCGAGTTGGCGGTTCAGGGGCGAGCCGCCCGAACACGCGCCGCACACTCTTCCGCCCAGTGCGGCTCGCAGTTTCCGGTAGACGGTCCGTTCGTAGAAGGCGTGCTGGGCGCGCAGTTCGAGGCTGGGCCCGGCGCCCGTTCCCAGTTGCTGCCGCTCCACGGCGCCGGCGAATCGCTGTGCGATGCGCGCCGCGCGGTCGAACAGTGCGCCGTGGCCCGCTTGTTGGGCCTTGCGCAGGAAGTTCTTGTAGATCTTCTCGAAGACGAACGGGACGGCGAAGATGAATGTGGGGCGAAACGACAGGAAGGCCTCGGACAGTGCCTCCTGGTGCATCTCGGACTCGTGCCCCATCAGTAACCCGCCGCGTACACAGATCCCTTGGATCATGAGGCCGTACACATGGGAGAAGGGCAGGAAGGCGAGGATGGCCGGCTGCCGACCGGGCGGCGCCGTCGTGTGGGCCCAGCCGGCCAGCAGCGAGTCGCAGGGGCTCGCCAGATTGCGATGGCTCACGGCACAGCCTCTGGGGTGTCCTGTCGTGCCGGACGTGTACACGATGGCCGCGGTTGAGTCGGGGAACACGATCCGGCGCATCGACTCGACGGCCGGGAACGGTACCGACCGGCCGAGTTCCACCAGCTGCGCGAGGGACCCGGTGTCCAACTGCCAGACGTGACGCAGCTGCGGCAGCGCGGCGCACGCCGAGCCGACCGTCATGAGGCCCTGCTCGTCCTCGACGACCACACCGACACAGTTCGCGTCGCGCAGGATCCACGCGACCTGATCGTGCGACGAGGTCGGGTAGATCGGGACGATCTCGGCTCCCACCGCCCACAGCGCGTAGCTGAGCACGGTCCACTCGTAGCGCGTACGGGCCATGATGGCCACGCGATGCCCCGGATACAGCCCGGACGCGATGAACCCCCTGGCCAGATCGACCACTTCGTCCCGCAACTCGACCGCGGTCACCGGCGACCAGGTCAGGGGAGAGGTCTCGGAACGGCGCGCGATCTGCGGAAGCAAGGGCGTGCGCTCCGCCGTGTCGAAGAGCGAGTCGGCGAGTCCTCCCTGCATCAAGGGCAGAGCCGAGGACGGAACTTCGGACACATGCATGCGCCGCTCCAGCATTCTTCTCACAGCGCCCTCGGGGATGGAGGCTTGGGGCCGAGAGCGTTTGAAATCTAGTCCACGACGACGACAGCCGTGTCCGGAACCGCCAAGTGACTTGATCCCGATGGCCTTTCCAGACCTGATGGGGGTGTTCCGTACGGGGCGATGACCGGACGATACGCGCAGGGATGAGCAGGCCCGTACGGGACGGACGTAGTCATGGGTATGCCGATGTTCATGGCGATCAGGCACACCGAGCCGACCGCCACGCCCGCTCCCGACGGCCCCGCCCCGGCGGCCGTCGGAAGCCTACGCAGCCGCCTCGAGGTGCTGCGGCGGCACCGGCGATGGCTGCTTCCGCTCGTCGTGGCCGTACTACTGGGACAGATGGCCGCCGCGATGATCACCACGGCCGTGCAGCAGACGCCGACCATCGACGAGCCCGTGTACGTGGGGACGGCCGAGGTCTACCTGGCCCAGCGCGATCTGCGCTTCAACCCCGAGCATCCTCCGCTGGGCAAGCTGATCATCGCGTCCGGCCTGGCGTTCACCGATGTGCACCTCGACCCCGCCTTCACCGGTGACCAGACGGCGCTCGGACGGCATCTGCTGTACGAATCGGGCAACGATCCGTGGCGCGTGATGCTGTTCGCGCGACTGCCGATGATCGCGCTGACCCTGCTGTTCGGCCTGGTCGTCTTCGCGTTCGCGCGCGATCTCGTCGGTGCGGCGGGCGGGGTGGCGGCGCTCGCGCTGTACGCGTTCTCGCCCGACGTCATCGCGCACGGATCGCTGGCCACACTCGACGTACCCGCGGCCGGCTTCCTGCTGACCTCGGTGTGGCTGCTCTGGCGGGCCCGCGGGCAGCCGCTCCGCTACCTCCCGCTCGCCGGTCTGGCGCTCGGCGCGGCCCTGGCGACACGCATGAACACCTTGGCGGCGGTGCCCGTACTGCTGCTCCTCGCCGCTGTGTCGTACTGGTCCGCCCGTCGCACACCTGGCCTCGACCGACAGGGGACGCTGCGACTGATCGCGTACGGCGCCCTGGCGGCGGCCGGTGTGGCGCTCGTCGCCATCGCCGTGGTGTGGGCCACCTACCTGGCCGTCGACCCCCGGCTGCCCTGGACGACGCCGAGGAACGTGCCGGACATCCGCGGCAAGCGCGGCTTCGTCACCGCCTGGCTGCCCGTGCCGGAGCCGTACCGGGACGGTATGCGCATCCAGTTCGGCATCGAGTACGCGACGAAGGGCGGCGGCTTCCTGTTCGGCCGGCGCTACTTCGGCTCGCTGTGGTACTACCTGCCGGCCGCGGTGCTGGTGAAGACGCCGCTGGGCATGCTCGCCCTGTGGGCGGCCGGTGCCGTGACCCTGCTGACGGCTCGCCGGCTGCGGCCCGCGGCACCGTACCTGCTGCTGCTCCCGGCGGTGCTGCTGGCGGTGCTCCTGGACGGATCGCGCGGCTTCGGGGTCCGGTACGCCATCTTCCTGCCGATGTTCCTGGCCGTCGCCGCGGCCGGTGTATTCATGGTCCGCAGACGATGGGTGTACGGGGTCATGGCCGCGCTGGTCGTGTTCGTCGCGGTGAGTTCGCTGCGGACCTTCCCGTACTACCTGCCGTACTCCAACGAGGCGTTCGGCGGGCCCTCGAAGACCCATCTGCACCTGCACGACTCGAACGTCGACTGGGGCCAGGACCTGGGACGGCTGGCCGACCGTCTCCGGCAGCGCTACCCCGATGAGCGGGTCTGGCTCGGTTACAAGGGCAGCGGGGTCCCGTCGTACTACGGCATCGACGCACGCGATCCGTTCAAGGTGAAGCCGGACGAGGTGCGCGGGCTGCTCGTCATCTCGAATTCGGCGGTCGCCAAGGCCGAGCCCGGCGGACCGCTCGAGGCGCTGATCGAGTCCAGCAGGCCGATCGACGAGGTCGGCCACTCGATCACGATCTTCCGCCGGGACTGACGGGGTTGCGGGGGAGGGGACGGGTGGGGCGATCGCGGCTGCCCGGCGGTGGCGCGCTCCCGCTTCGCGCCTCCGCCGGGCCGGCTGCCGGTGTCAGGCCGCGGCGGGCGTGGCCTGGGAGAGCTGCTGGATGACCTCGGTCAGGCCGTTGACCACCTCGTTGTCATCGGAGGGGTGGGTCTCCGCGAAGCGGGTGACCGAGCCGGGGATGGAGAGCTTGACGTCCTGCAGGACCGTGGCGCCTGCGACGCCCGCGGACTTGCGGACGTCATCCTGCGCCCACACGCCGCCGTACTGGCCGAAGGCGGTGCCGACCGCGGCGACCGGCTTGCCGGAGATCGCGCCGGCGCCGTAGGGGCGGGACAGCCAGTCGATCGCGTTCTTCAGCACGGCCGGCATGGTGCCGTTGTACTCCGGCGAGAACAGCAGGAAGGCGTCGACCTGACCGGCCACGGCACGCAGCCGGGCGGCGGCCTCGGGCACGCTGCCCTCGACGTCGATGTCCTCGTTGTAGAACGGCACCTCGGCCAGGCCCTCGAACAGCGTGATCTCGACACCGGCGGGAGCGTGCTTGACGGCAGTCTCGGCGAGCTGACGGTTGTGCGAACCGGCGCGGAGGCTGCCGACGAGCGCGAGGATGCGAACAGACATGGGTGGTACTCCAGAAAAGAGTTGGGCCGGAACAAGCGGACCGTGGTCCGTTGAATGTTGTATCACCTAACCGGACCGCGGTCCAGTTCTGTCCGCGAGTAACCGGACCGCGGTCCACTTCTATTCCCCGCGGCGCTACGCTGAAGCCATGACCGAGCCGCTCCCACTCTTTCCGACCGCGCAGGCACCACCTTCCGGACAGGTGGATCTCACTCTGACCCTGACCGAGGAGCGGCCCCGGCTGCGCGCCGACGCCGCACGCAACCGCTCGCGCCTGCTGGAAGTGGCCGCCGAACTCGCCGCCGAGCGCGGGATCGGGAACGTGACCATGGAGGCCGTCGCCACCGCCGCCAAGGTCGGCAAGGGCACGGTCTTCCGGCGGTTCGGCGACCGCGCCGGGCTCATGCTCGCCCTCCTGGACCACCACGAGCAGCAGCTCCAGTCCGCCTTCCTCATGGGGCCGCCCCCGCTGGGGCCGGACGCGCCCGCCGCCGAGCGCCTGCGCGCCTTCGGCCCGGCCGTCATCCGCCACGAACGCGCCCACCGCGACCTCTACCTGGCCGCCCACGCGGACCTGGCCCGCCACTACCTCAGCCCGGCGAATCACCTCAGGCTCGGCCATGTCGCCCTGTTGCTACGGCAGTTGAAGGCCCCCGGCGACATCGAACTCGTGGCGCACACGCTGCTCGGCCATCTCAGCACCCCATTCGTCGACCACCTGCTCACCCAGCGAGGGATGCCCATGGAGCGACTCGACGCCTGCTGGTACGACCTCGTCGAGCGCCTGGGAGCGGCCGCGTAGCGGACACCGTACGAATTCGGCCACGGGCGGCAACCTTTGTGCGACCGGTGGCGACAGAGGGGTGCGGGAGCAACCCGAACTGCACACCTTTGAAGGACAGTAACGACGTGGGTAAGAGAGCAGCCCATCGCGGGCCGCGGCGAAATCGGTCGAACCGCCGAAGAAACGTACTGATCAGCGCGCTGGCCGCGGTTCTGACCTGCGGCGCGATCGTCGGCGGGGTGCTCATGTCGGCCTCCGGGTCCGGACCCGACGCCGGGATGTACCAGCTGGTGAACGCGGGTGACGGTACGTGCCTGACCGAGCCGTCGAGCGGCGCGCAGCTGGGCGGGGCGGCATGTGACGGCGCCGCGGGGCAGACCTGGCAACTCACGGAGTCCGGCGAGGGGTTCAGGGTGAAGGCCGCGTCCGGAGGTCTGTGCGTCGACGTGAAGAGTGCGTCGACGTCGGGCGGCATGGCTGTGCAACAGCAGGCCTGCGGCGACGGCACCTCACAGGTCTGGAAGGCGACCGAGGTCGGCGAGGCGTACCACCTCGTCAATGCGCACAGCGGCAAGTGCCTGAACCTCAAGGGCGCCCTGGCGCAACAGGACTCCTGTGACGCGGCGAGCAGCAAGAACTGGCGCCTGAGGGCGGTGTCCGACGTGGCTCCGACGCCCACGACATCCCCGTCCCCGTCGGCGTCCCCCTCGAAATCGTCGTCGCCCTCGGCATCCCCGTCCGCCTCCGCCTCGCCCTCGGCGTCGCCGAGCAAGCGCGCCAAACCCACCGCGTCGGCGCCCCGCCCGCGTACGCCTTCCCGAGGCACCGCCCTGGGCGCATGGCCGAACGCCCCGGCGGGCGAGCCGGTGTCCGCCACCATCGAGGTCTCCGGCAGTTACGACGGCGGTATGAAGCGCTACTCCGGTTCCGGCGCACTGGGCGGCGGCGGCCAGGGCGAGGACCAGGACGCCCTGTTCGAGCTGGCCGACGGCGCCGTGCTGAAGAACGTCATCCTGGGTTCCCCGGCCGCCGACGGCATTCACTGCCTGGGCAGTTGCACCCTGCAGAACGTGTGGTGGGAGGACGTCGGCGAGGACGCCGCCACCTTCAAGGGCGCGTCCGCCTCGGCCACGTACACCATCGACGGCGGCGGCGCGAGGAACGCCGATGACAAGGTCTTCCAGCACAATGGCGCAGGCACCGTGACGATCAAGAACTTCCAGGTCGAGAACTTCGGCAAGCTCTACCGGTCCTGCGGCAACTGCGACACCCAGTACGAGCGTCATGTCGTGGTCAGCAACGTGAAGGCGACCGGCCCCGGCCAGTCGCTGGTCGGCGTCAACGCCAACTACGGCGACACCGCCGACCTCTCCGGCATCACCATCGTCGGCGGCGAGATGAACGTATGCGAACGCTTCCAGGGCAACGACTCCGGCGACGAACCGACGAAACTCGGCAGCGGCGCGGATGGCACCCACTGCCGCTACAGCTCCTCGAGCATCAGGTACCAGTGATCACAGGAGCGAGCGGTGCTTCAGGCCGGTGTCATCCAGCGGAGTCGGGAACGGAAGCGGGGTCGGGATCGGTGAGAACCGCGTGGATGACGCGGCGTGCGATGCTCGCCATGGCCGGATTCGTGTCCTGGTAGTAGCGCAGTTCGTCGAGCGCGATCGACAGCGCCCAGCCGCGGCCCCGCTCCCAGGCGGCGTCATCGCGCTCCAGAGCGGAGCGGAAGACGCCGCGCGCTTCGGGCGGCAGCACATACCAGGCCGCGATCAGATCGACGGCAGGATCGCCCAGGCCCAGGCAGCCGAAGTCGATCACGGCGCTGAGCCGACCGTCGGCGATCAGTACGTTCCCCGGCTGCAGATCCGCGTGAATCCAGACCGCCGGACCGGGCCATGCGGGGGCGTTCAGAGCCGCCTCCCACGCGGCGGTCGCCGCGTCGGCGTCGACGACCGCGCGCAGTTCCCCGATCGCGGCACGAGTCGTCGCGTCTCGTGCGGCCAAGGGCTCGCTTCGGTACGAGGCAGGCCCGTCTGCGGGATCGATCCGGCGTAACGCGGCCACGAACTCGGCCAGATCCTTGGCCAGCAGGCCGGGATCGGCAATAGGCCCGGCGACCGGAGTCTCGCCGTCGAGCCACCGGTAGACGGCCCACGGCCAGGGATAGCCTTCGCCGGGCATGCCCTTGACCAGCGGCACGGGAACGGCGACGGGAAGCGAGGGCGCGAGCCGGGGCAGCCACCGGTGCTCCTTCTCCACATCACCCGCCGCCCCCGCGATACGGGGCAGCCGCACGACCATGCCCCCGCCGAGCCGGAACATGGCGTTCGCCGTGCCGGCGGACTCGATCCGCTCGACTGGAAGATCGCGCCACTGGGGAAACTGCGCCGCGATCAGTCGACGTACGAGGGACGCGTCGATAGCGTCGATGTCGATCTCGTCGGCATGTAACTTTCCGCCGCCCATGAGCACCTTCCTGAAATGAGGCTGTGGCCGACCGCCATACGAACGTCCAGCACTTCACCCGTCAACCGATTTCCGTACGCTTGAGGCATGGGCGGCGGCGTCGTGACGCTGTTCCTCTGCGGCGATGTGATGCTCGGGCGCGGCGTCGACCAGATCCTTCCGCATCCCGGTGATCCGACACTGCGCGAAGGCTATGTCCGCGACGCCCGCTCCTACGTCGAGTCGGCCGAGGCCGTGAACGGACCGATCCCCGCGCCGGTCGAGCCCTCCTGGCCCTGGGGCGACGCGCTCCGGGTGCTGGAGGAGGCCGCCCCGGACGCCAGGATCGTGAACCTGGAGACGGCCGTCACCCGCAGCGACACCTTCGAGCCGGGCAAGGAGATCCACTACCGGATGCACCCGGCCAACATGCCCGCCCTGGCCGTGGCCCGGCCCGACGTCTGCGTCCTGGCCAACAACCATGTGCTGGACTTCGGCCACCTGGGCCTTGAGGAGACGCTTCATTCGCTGTACCGGGCGGGACTGCGGGCGGTGGGCGCGGGGCGCAACTCCGACGAGGCGCACGCGCCCGCGACGGTGACCGTCGGCCGCACCGCACGCGTGCTGGTGTTCGCCCTCGGGATGGAGTCCAGCGGCATTCCGCCGAGCTGGGCGGCCACCGAGTACCGGCCCGGTGTCGCCCATGTCTCCGAGCCGTCGGCCGCCGCTGCCGCCGAGACGGTCCGGCTGGTGCGGCAGGAGAAGCTGCCGGGTGACATCACGGTCGTCTCCGTGCACTGGGGCTCCAACTGGGGTTACCGCATTCCCCGGGAGCAGATCCGCTTCGCGCGCGCTCTGGTGGACGGCGGCGTCGACGTCGTACACGGGCACTCCTCGCACCATCCCCGCACCATCGAGGTGTACCGCGACCGGCTGATCCTCTACGGCTGCGGCGACTTCATCGATGACTACGAGGGCATCTCGGGCTACGAGCGGTACCGCGACGACCTCCGGCTCGCCTACTTCGTCTCGGTGGAGGCGGACACCGGGCGGCTGGCCGGCCTGCGCATGGTGCCGCTGCGGGTCCGGCGGATGTGGCTGGAGCCCGCGACGGACGAGGACCGTGCCTGGCTGCGCACGATCCTCGACCGGATCAGCGACTCGGTACACATCGCCCTGGATCCCGACGGCGCACTCACACTCCTGCACCCGCCTGCCCCGCACGGAACCCCGGCGTCGGAGTCCGGCCGATGAACCACCTGCTGCGGCTGACCCTCCTCGGCGTGGGCGCGATGAACTCGCCGCGGTTCGCCCCGGCCGGTCTGCTGCTGCGGTGCCCCGGGCACCGCGTGGCCTTCGACGGCGGGCCCGGGGCCGAGCCACCGCCCGGACCGCTCGACGCCTGGCTGGTCACCGACGAGCACGCGGAACTGCGGTCCGAACTGCGGCGGCGCGCGGCCACCCGAGACGTATCGGTACGGGCCGGTGACCTGGAGCTCGGTGCGGTACGGGTGCGCTGCTGCCCGGTGGCGCACACCTCGCATCCCGCGTACGGCTATCGCATCGAGGCGGGCGCCGTGGTGGTGGCCTGGGCGCCGGAGTTCTGGGAGTTCCCGCGCTGGGCCGCCCAGGCGGACCTGATGTTCGCGGAGGCCGCCGCCTGGGACCGGCCGATACGGTTCCGGGGCGGCGTCGGCGGCCATATGTGCGTACGGACCGTCAGCGAGCAGGCCGTGCGGTACGGCGTGCGGCGACTGGTGTACGCGCATATCGGGCGGCCCACGCTGCGGGCGATCGACGCCGGGCTGAAGCCTCCGGCCGGTGAATGGGGCGTCGAAGGGCGCACCTACACCTTGCGGTGGGACGACTCCTTGCGATGGGACGCGCGGGGCGCCGACGCCCGTGGTTCCCCGGCGTAGCCGATGACGCGACGCTCAGCCGCCCCCGCCCTCGTCGTACGGGTCGCGCGGGGCCGGGACCGGTTTGGCCTCGGTGACGTTGATGAAGGGGATGACGCCGTCGTTGACCGGGTCCTTGGTCCGTTTGCTGGTGTAGGTGCCGGTGACTTCGAGCCAGGTGTCGGGCTGCAGGACGGGGGGAGTCTTTCCGGCCAGTCCGACCTTGACGGGCTGGCCGTCGGCAGCGCAGCAATTGAGCGCCATGCGGACGAGGTACGGCGTACCGCCACGGTCGAGCGCGACAAAGCCGGTGATCTTGACCTGCCGGTCGCGGAGGGAGTGCCCATGGTCGTAGGCCGCGCGGCCGGCGTAGTCGACGAGGCTCATCCGTACGGGGTCGCCCGCCGGAAGGTCGGCGAAGCCCCAGGGTTTCTGCAGGGCCGTGCCGGTGCGCATGGCGCTGTAGGAGCCGAGCGCGGGCGGGGCGACCAGGATGAGCGCGAGGATGGGCAGGGCGAGGAGCCAGGCAACGCGCGGTTCGCGGTGGACGTGACCGTGCCCGTCATGGTGCTCGATCCCGGACTGGTTCTCGGACTGGTCCTCTGCGGCCTTCCCCTTGGCCGCGCGCGGCCGTCGCACTTCGTACCAGACCGTGGCGACAGCCGCCACGATCAGGACGACGCCGGCCACCAGCAGCAGCGGACGCAGTCCGGCCTTGACGTACCGCAGATAGAGATCGGTGAAGCTCGCATGCAGCAGCGCCCCGCCGATGAGGAACAGCACCGCTGCCTGTGCCTGCCGGCTCACAGCAGCACCGCCCCGACCAGGACCGACATCAGGACGCCCAGGGCGAAGGTCACAGGGGCGAACCGCAGTGCGAAGCCACGGCCGAACGTGCCGACCTGCATGGCGAACAGTTTCAGGTCGATCATCGGCCCGACCACGAGGAACGTCAGCCGGGCGGTGAGCGAGAACTGCGACAGGGACGCGGCCACGAACGCGTCGGCCTCCGAGCAGATCGACAACAGCACCGCGAGGACCGCCAGGGCGAGGACCGCGAGGACGGGGTTGTCGGCTGTGGCCTGCAGCCAGCTCGCCGGCACCACGGCCTTCAGGGTGGCCGCGGCCATCGCGCCGACGACGAGGAAACCGCCCGCGTGCATCACGTCATGCCGTACGGACCCCCAGAACGCCGCCCCCTTGCCCAGGCCCTCCGACTCGGGGCGGGCCGGCGGGCGCAGCCAGTCGGTACGGCCCAGCCGCTGCCACAGCCAGCCCATCGCACACGCCACCAGCAGACTCGCCACGAACCGCGCGAGGACCATCTCCGGCTTGCCGGGAAACGCGACGGCGGTGGCGGTCAGCACGATCGGGTTGATCGCCGGAGCGGACAGCAGGAACGCGAACGCCGCCGCGGGCGCGACACCCCGCCGCACCAACGCCCCGGCCACCGGCACCGAAGCACACTCGCAGCCGGGCAGCACCGCCCCGCCCATCCCGGCGACCGGCACCGCCAGGGCCGGCCGTTTCGGCAGCGCGCGGGCGAAGAACGACGCCGGGACGAACACCGCGATGACCGCCGACAGCAGCACGCCGAGCACGAGGAAGGGCAGGGCCTGGACCACCACTGCGACGAACACCGTCATCCAGCTCTGCATCACCGGCGTGGACACGGCCTCGCGGATCGGCCCCTGCAACGCCACCACCACGAGCAGCAGCATGATCAGGACGAGCGACGAGTCGACCCGCGACCCCCGCGACTCGTCCACATCGCGCCGATCGCCCCGGGGCGGGGCCGCCTTGGTGATGGTCACAGGTGGGATACCTCCAGCGTGGAGGGGCTTCGCGGGCGGATTCCCCTCCACCTTCCATACGCCGATTCAGGCACGGTTGCTCAACTTGTGCGCCCCAACCTACGTGTGCGGTACGTCTCCACAAGAGGCGGCCGGTGTTATTGCCATCCAACCGAATACCTGTGGCTACACTCGCCCACCATGTGCGAGGCCACCCCCACCAGTCAGCGGAAGAAACCGTCCAGCCGCCCACCACGCGCGGAGAGAGGAAGAGAGGTCCGGGACGTCGCGAAGGGAGCTGACGTCTCTTGAAGGCCCGCCACAAGCAGTCCCGCGACCCGCGCGGCCACTGGCTGTTACTCCTCCTCGTCCTCCCCGCGGTGGCCGCGGTCCTGTTCTTCCAGGGCTGGACCAGCCACGAGGTCGACGCCGCGAAGACCCGCTCCCCCTGCACCTCGCCCGCACCGGACGCCGTCGCCCGCGGCGGACCCGTGGTGGGCATCAACGGCAACGGCGTCCAGACCGCCTCGATGCCCGCCCGCACCGTCGCCCTCACCTTCGACGGCGGCCCCAACCCCGTCTGGACCCCGCGCTTCCTCGACCTGCTGCGGCAGCACCGGGCACGCGCCACCTTCTTCCTCTTCGGCTCCGAGGCCGCCCGTTATCCCGAGCTGGTACGGCGGATCCGCGCCGAGGGCCATGAGATCGGCTCGAACACATACACCGGCGCTGTCCTGGGCGAGTCGTCGCCCACCCGCTTCTCGGCGGAACTCGACCTGACCGAGAGCGCGTTGGCGAGCACCGCGGGCCGGCACCCCAAACTGCTGCGGATGCCGCGGACCACCACCCCGGACACCCTGTGCGGCCGCGAGTGGCAGGCGGCACAGCAGGCCGCCACCCGGGGCTACGTACTCGTCGCCGCCGACGCGGAGTCCCGGAAGGCGAGGCAGGGCCTGGTCCGGCAGTTCAGCCAGACGTCACTCGCCTTTGGGGAGACCAAGAAGCTCCTGAACAACCGGAACGTGGACCGCTTCACCACCGTGTCGGACGGGATGAGGCTGGACCCGTACGAGCCCGTGTCCACCGCCGAGCGCTGGCAGGGCACCTTCCTGGTCTGGGTGACCAAGCTCGGGGACGCCTTCTCGAACGCCATGACCTGGGTACTCGGGATCGCGGGCACCCTCGGACTGCTGCGTCTCGCCCTGCTCGTCCACTTCGCCCGGAAACATGTCCGCCGGCTCGAGAGCTCCCGCCCCGGCGCGCCCTGGCTGCCGGAGGTGACCGAACCGGTGACGGTGCTCGTGCCCGCGTACAACGAAGAGGCCGGCATCGAGTCCACCGTCCTCTCCCTGCTGGCCTCCACGCACCGGCAGCTGCAGATCATTGTGATCGACGACGGCTCGACGGACCGCACGGCGGACATCGCCGAGGGGATCGGGGACCCGCGCGTGCACGTGATCCGCAAGATGAACGAGGGCAAGGCAGCCGCCCTCAACACCGGGCTCGCCCAGGCGAAGTACGACATCGTGGTCATGGTCGACGCCGACACCGTCTTCGAGGAGGACGCCATCCGTCGGCTCGTCCAGCCGCTGGCGCACCCGGCCGTCGGCGCCGTCAGCGGCAACGCCAAGGTCGGCAACCGGCGCCGCCTGCTGGCCAAGTGGCAGCACCTGGAGTACTGCTTCGGCTTCAACCTCGACCGCCGGATGTTCGAGGTCCTGGAGTGCATGACCACCGTCCCCGGTGCCATCGGCGCCTACCGCCGGGACGCACTGGTGAGCGTCGGCGGGGTCAGCGAGGACACCCTCGCCGAGGACACCGACCTCACGATGGCGCTGTGGCGGGCGGGCTGGCGGGTGCTCTACGAGGAGTCCGCCGTCGCCTGGACCGAAGTGCCCACCTCGCTCGGCCAGTTGTGGCGGCAGCGCTACCGCTGGTGCTACGGCACGATCCAGGCCATGTGGAAGCACCGCGGAGCCGTCCTGGACAGGGGAGTCTCCGGGCGCTTCGGCCGACGCGGACTCACCTACATCGCGCTGTTCCAGGTCGCCCTTCCGCTGCTCGCCCCGGTCATCGACGTGTTCGCCCTGTACGCGGTGCTGTTCCTCGACTCCTGGCTGGCGGGCGCCGTGTGGTTCAGCTTCCTGGGCGCCCAACTGATCTGCGCGCACTACGCGTTGAAGCTCGACGGCGAGAAGGTGCGGGCCCTGTGGTCAATGCCGTTCCAGCTCTTCGTGTACCGGCAGCTGACGTACCTGGTCGTCATCCAGTCCATGGTCGCCCTGCTGTTCGGCAGCCGGCTCAAATGGCATCGCATGCGGCGTTCCGGTTCGGCCGCTGAACAGATCGGCGGCGCCGACTCGTATAAGAGCCTGACCACGAGGTGAGCGAGATGGCGTGAGGACTGGACAGGCCGATGAGCGAGTGGACTGACCGTCTGCCGGGCAACGACGGGGGTGGCTGGAGCGAGGGCGGCTGGGAGGGGGGCGGCCGGCCGGATCCCGCGCGGGGCGGTACGGAGCGGGTGGCGGACGGGAACCCGTCCCCGCCCCCGTGGCGCACCGCGCCGCTGCCCGGTATGCCGTCGTCCACCGCCGCGGGCCGCACGGACGCCGAGCACCAACCCCACAGGCACCGCGCCAGATCCCGGAGAGGCAGGGTTCCCGACAGCGGCGGCAGATCCCCCAGGCGCCGCCCCACCCGGCGTAAGCGGACCGTGCGGCTGGCGATCCTCGGGTTAGCCGTACTGCTCGTCTCTCCGGTCGGCGCGTACGTGTGGGCCGACACCGAGCTCACCAAGGAGGTCGACCTGGGCGCGCTCCCGGACCGCCCCGCGCCGGGCAAGGGAACCAACTATCTGATCGTGGGCTCGGACAGCCGCGAGGGTCTGTCCGAGCAGGCCAGGCAGGATCTGCGGGCCGGCTCGACCGAGGGCCGCCGCACCGACTCGATGATCCTGCTGCACACCGGCGCGAACGGCACCACGATGATGAGCCTGCCACGCGACTCGTGGGTGACCCTCCCGTCGTTCGTCCGCCCCGAGAACGGCCGGAACTACCGCGGGCCGAACAAGCTGAACGCGTCGTTCTCCCTGGGCGGCCCCGAACTGCTCGTGCAGACCATCGAGCGCAACACGGGCCTGCACATCGACCACTACGCGGAGATCGGCTTCGCGGGCTTCGTCGGGATCGTGGACGCGGTCGGCGGCGTCGACATGTGCCTGGACCGCGCCATCAAGGACAAGGACTCGGGCGCGAACCTGCAGAAGGGCTGCCAGACCCTGAACGGCGCCGAGGCGCTGGCGTTCGTACGGCAGCGCAAGCAGGAGGCCGAGGGCGACCTGGGCCGCACCCGGAACCAGCAGAAGTTCCTGGCCGCGCTCGCCAAGAAGGCGGTCGACCGGCAGACGCTCCTCAACCCGAGCAGGGTCTTACCGACCGCCGACGCGGGCCTCGACACGCTCATCGTGGACAAGGACACGAGCTTGCCGGATCTTGTGAGCCTGTTCCAGTCGATGCGTAAGGTCACGGCAGGCAATGGGCGTCAGATCAACGTCCCCGTCTCCGACCCGGCATTCAGGACGCCCCAGGGCGCCGCCGTGAAGTGGGACATGCGCCAGGCACGGCAGCTCTTCGCACAGCTGAGGGAGGACCGGCCGGTGACGGTGAAGTAGCGGTCACAGGAAGGGAGTTCCCGCGTCGAGTCCGGCCAGGACCCGGCCGTACAGCTCCAGGTTGGTGGTCGGGTTCACGAACGAATGAAGGCTCAGCGCGTGCAGATCGCGCACGGCCCGCTGGATGGGCACGTCCCGGTGCAGGGACGACGCCCCGGAGGCGGAGCCGAGCAGATCGACGGCCTCCTTGCAGAGCCGCGTCACATAGCCGCTCTGCGCACGGGTCCTGGCCCGTTCTTCCTGCGTGTACGGATCGCCACTGGCCGCCCTGGACTCGATCCGTGCGACGATCTCGCCGGTCAGCAGCTCGGCGCAGGAGATCTTCATCGCCGCCTCGGCCGCCTGCACATGCGTGACCGGTGCCTGGCTCTGCCGCTCGTAGAAGGTGTAGGTGATGCCCCGCCGGTGGATCCGCTCGGTGAACTCCGCCAGAGCACCCCGTGCCACACCGAGCGCGTTCGGCGTCGTCCACGCGCAGAACAGCATGAGCACCGGCATGCGGTAGAAGGGGTCGTCGGCGTTGGTCTTCGACGGGAAGACGCCGCCGAGGAGAGGCCCGACCGGCAGGACGCGGTGCTCGGGGACGAAGACGTCGCGGGCGACGACGCTGTTGCTGCCGCTGCCGGCCAGACCCGAGACATACCAGTCGTCGAGGACCTCCAGCTCAGCCATGGGAACGGCGGTCCACAGCACCTCGGGCGGCCCGTCCCGCCCGTCGCCGGACTCGACCCGGACCGTCAGCAGATGCCAGTCGGCGTCCTGGCAGCCGGTGGCGAAGCCGGAGGTGCCGTTGACGACATAGCCGCCGTCCCGCGCGACCGCGGTCGCGTTCGGAATGAGGGTGCCGCCGACCCGTACATCGGGGCTGGTGAAGATCTCGTCCTGTGCCTCGTCGGGGAAGAGCGCCGCGATGTACGAGCACCCGGCCTGGATCAGCGCCATGAAGCCCGCCGAACCGCACGCCGTGGCGATCTCGGTCAGCGCGTCCACCTGGGTGCGCAGACCGGACTGGTAACCGCCGTACCGCGCAGGGACGTTCATCCGGTAGATCCCGGCCTCCGTCAGCGCCGCGACGACCTCATTCGTCACCCGCCTCTCCTGCTCGGTGCGCAGGGCGTGTTCGCGGATGAGGGGGCGTAACGCCCGTACACGTTCGACGAGTTCCGTATCCGTGCGAGGTGCGGTGGGACGAGGGCTTAAGGACACAGCCATGGACGACGACCTCCCGGCACGACGAATCCTTACCGTGACCCGGATCGCCCGCCACTGTCAACGCCCCTTCCCGCAACGGGTGTTGGGGAGCAGGTGAACCGTTACGTCAGCTCCTGTGCGCGGGCGATGAGCAGGGCCACGTCGTCGTGGTTGTCGGGGTGGTGCAGGGTGCGCAGGAGGAGGTCGCAGACCTCTTCCAGGGGGCGGGCGGGGTCGTCGAGGAGGCTCAGGAGCGTGTCGAGGCGTTCGTCGAGGGGATCCCGGCGCGTCTCGACGAGACCGTCGGTGTAGAACACGAGCTGGTCGCCGGGTTCGAGGTCGACGGTGGTGGTCGAGAAGGGGACGCCGCCCACGCCCAGCGGTACCCCGGTGGGCAGTTCGAGCAGCTTCGGGGGGTGGTCGCACCGGACCAGGGCGGGCGGCAGGTGTCCGGCGTTGGCGAAACTGCACTGCCGCTCGTGGGGGTCGTGGACGGCGTACACACAGGTGGCGATGTAGTGGTCCAGGCCCGCGGTGATCTTGTCGAGGTGTTCGAGGAGCCGGGCGGGATCGAGGTCCAGTGAGGCCAGGGTGCTCGTCGCGGTACGCAGCCGGCCCATGGTCGCGGCGGCGTTGATGCCGCTGCCCATCACGTCACCCACGACGAGAGCGGTCTTGCCGCCGTCCAGGGGGATGACGTCGAACCAGTCGCCGCCGACCTCCCCGGCGGCGCCCGCGGGCTGGTAGCGGGAGGCGACCTCGAGCCCGGTCGTCTTGGGCGGATGGCTGGGCAGCAGGCTGCGCTGGAGGGTGACGGCGGTGTTGCGGGCGTTCTGGTACCAGCGGGCGTTGTCTATCTGCACCGCCGCACGGGCGGCCAGCTCCCGGGCGAGCAGCAGGTCGTCCTCGCTGAACGGCAGCGGATTGCGGGTCCGTTTGAGATCCAGGGCGCCGAGCACTTCGCCGCGCGCGATCAGCGGGACCGCCAGATACGAGTGGACGCCCGCCCGCGCCAGCAGCGCGGCCGACTCCGGGTCGCGGGCGATGCGGGCCAGGTCGGTGTCCTTCACCCGCGGCACCATGACCGGGCGGCCCGTCCGTACGCACCGGGTGACGAGCCGGTCGGACTCGTAGCGGGCGAGCTGCCCGGCAGGGTCGGCCGCCTCGAGAGCTTCGCCGGCATGGTCCGCCTTGACGGCCAGTGTGCGGATCACCGCCGGCTGAGCGGGCCCGAGGCCGCTGGGGCGGCCCTCCATCACCGCGTCGAGCACATCCACGGCCGCTATGTCGGCGAGTTCCGGCACGGCGACATCGGCCAACTCGCGGGCGGTGCGGTCCAGTTCCAGCGTGGTGCCGATACGGGTGGAGGCGTCGGCGATGACGGCCAGGCGCCGTCGCGCGGCCTCGGCCTCGATACCCGCCCGGTGCCGCTCGGTGACGTCCACGACCGACGTGGCCACGCCCAGCACCGTGCCGAGGGCGTCCTCCAGCCGATAGAACGAGATGGACCAGGCGTGGTCCTCGTCCGGATCGGCCGGGGTGCGGCCAACGGTGTGATGCTCGATGAGCGGGACACCGGTGTCCAGCACCTGGCCCGCCGCGGACTCCAGGGCGTCGGCGTCGACGGACGGCAGGACCTCGGGGATCGTCCGGCCGATGTGCTCCTTCGCGGGTACGCCGTTGATGCGCTCCAGCGCCGGGTTGACCGACACGTACCGCAGATCGGTGTCCAGGACGGCCAGGCCGATCGGCGACTGCGAGACGATCCGCGCGGACAGCGCCACGTCCTGCTCCAGCCGGCGCACGGTCAACTGATCGGCGGCGAGACCGAGGGCGTAGACGGACCCGCGGTCGTCCAACAGCCGCATGTTCCGGAACTCCACGAGGCGCGTGGTGCCGTTCTTGTGCCGTACAGGGAAGGCGCCGGCCCAGCCCTCACCGGTGAGCATGACGTCGGCGAACAGTTTGACGACCAGATCGGCGTGCTGCTCGTGGACCAACAGCCGGACCGCGTACTCGCCGAGCGCCTCCTGCGCCGTGTAGCCGAACAGTTCCTCGGCCTGCGGGCTCCACAGCACGACGCGCCCCTCGGCGTCCAGCACCACAGAGGCCACGCCCAGCACATCCAGCAGCCCGCTCGGCTGCACGGGGCCGCGAACGGGCTCGTCACCCTCGGTCACGGGAGATCCGGCTGCGCTCATCCCTCGCACCGCCTTCGATCCACGCGGCACACTGTTCCACGCGCCGACTCTCCCAGTCTTATCGCGGTCACCCTGCCCTCCGGCGTCACCTTCGTCTTTCTCCACCATCCCTCAACACAGCACCGGCTGTCCGGCGAAGACGCCGGGAGGGCAGGGGGAGATCACGGCAGGGCCGGCGACGCCTCGTAGCAGATCACCGCATACGTCACGATCCGGCGCCGCGGGGGATTCCGGCGCCGGATCGTGGGAAGCGGTCGAAGGTTTCGGCGGCTTCGGGGACCGTTAGTCCCGTACCGACCCCGGGGCGCCGCCCAGGAGCAGTGGCCACACGCTGGGCATCTCGCCCACCGGGACCTCGATCAGTGACGGTCCCGGCTCGTTGAAGGAGTCCTTCAGCGCTCCGGCGAGCCCCTCGGGAGTCTCGATGCGGATGGCGGGCACCCCGAACGACTCCGCGAGGCGGACGAAGTCGGGGCTGGCCAGGTCGCTGCCGATGAAGCGGCCCTCGAACTCGTCCGCCTGGATGCGGCGCACGTTTCCGTAGGCGTTGTCGTTGAAGACGACCGCGGTCACCCCGATGCCGTACTTCCGCGCCGTCGCCAGCTCCTGCATGTTCCAGCAGAAGCCGCCGTCCCCGTTGATCGAGACGACGGTCCGGTCCGGGTTGCCCACCTTCACGCCCAGCGCCGACGGGTAGCCGTAGCCGAGAGTGCCCTGGTAACCGGGGGTGAGAAACGTCCCCGGGTGGTGGACGGGGTAGCCGACGGCGGCCAGGTAGCCCACCTGGGTGAGCTCGTTGACCAGGATGCCGTCCTCGGGGATCGCCTCGCGAAGTGCCCGTACGAACGACCACTGGGGCTCGACGCCACGGACCTTCTGCGCGCACCAGGCGCGCACCTCGTCGAGGTCGCCGGACACCCAACCGGATTCCCCGGTGTCCGTTTCCCCGGTGTCCGGCAGGGCGGCCCGGATCTCCTCCAGCGCCGTCCGGGCGTCGGCGCACAGCGTGATGTCGGCCCGGCGGGGCGGCCCCAGGTCGGCCGGATCGGCGTTGACCAGGACGACTCTCGCGCCGGGAGCCGTGGGCAGCGCGGTACCGCGCGGGGACACGAAACGGCTGCCCACCACCAGCACCACGTCCGCCTCCGGCAGCAGCCTGGGCGCGGCGAGGGCGGGAAAGGCCAGCCCGTGACGAGCGGGGATCGCCCCGCCCGCGTTGCGGCTCGTCACCACGGGGACGGACAGCGCCTCGGCCAGCGCGGTCAGCGCGGTGCCCGCCCGGGCAGCCAGTACGCCACCTCCGGCGTAGATCAAGGGCCGCCGTGCCGTACGCAGCACGGCGGCGATGTCGGCGACGGTGGATGCATCCGTTCCCTCGGCGGGTTCGCGATCCTGCCCCGCCCGTTCCAGCTCCACGTCCGCCTTCGCGGCCAGCACGTCCGCCGGGATCGTCAGCGCGACCGGCCTCGGACGGCCCGACCGGGACTCCCGCACCGCCTGGCGCACGAGAGAGGGGATCCGCTCCGCGCCCTCGGCCCGCGCCGACCACTTGGTGACCGACCCCAACATGCCGTCCTGGTCGGGCAGTTCGTGCAGCATGCCCAGTCCCCGGCCGGCCAGCGTCGAGGGGATGTCGGCCGCCACCATCAGCATCGGGGACGAGCAGGCGTAGCCAGTGGCGACGGCGGGCAGCGCGTTGAGGACGCCAGGACCGGGCACCACCAGACACACACCGGGGCGCCCGGTCGTCCGTGCGTACGCCTCCGCCATGTGGGCCGCGCCCTGTTCATGGCGGGCGGCGATGTAGCTGATCGATTCCTCGGACTTCCCGGAGCGGGCCAAGGCGTCCAGCACATGGTCGAGTTGCACGCCCGGCACGCCGAAGACATGCCGTACGCCCTCTCGCTCCAACTGCGCCACAAGGGCTTCGGCGCCGCTCAGCTCCGTCATGTCGGCACCGCCTCCTTGGCGTTGTCGGGTTCCCCCGCCGGCCGGGACCGGGCGTCGCGGCGGTCCAGCCAGCTCAGTACCGGAACGGTCATCACCGTGGTCACCAGGGCGACCAGGACCAGCGCGGCGAACAGTTCCTGGCTGACGATGCCCGCGGAAAGACCGATGTTGAGCGCGATCAGCTGCATCAGCCCGCGGGCGTTCATCAGCGCACCGACCCGGACGGCCACCTCGCTGGATTCGCCGCGCAGCCGGGCGGCGGCCCAGCAGCCGCCGAACTTCCCGACCACCGCCAGGACGACTGCCGCCGCACCGAACGCCATCACGGCCGGGTCGGCGAACACGTCGAACTCCGTGTTCAGGCCGGAGTAGGTGAAGAACATCGGGACGAACACCACCTGGGTCACGGACTGGGTGGTCCGTACGACCCGTTCGGACGCCTCGCCGCGAGGCATGGCCATGCCGACGCAGAACGCCCCGAAGACGGCGTACAAGTCGATGATGTCGGTGAACCAGGCGGCGCCGAACAGCACGGCCACCGTGAAGAGCAGCCGGGTCTCGGCGGTGAGGCCCGGCCGGGTCATGATCCACAACAGGAGTCGGCGCCCCACGAGGAACAGCATCGCCACGAACAGCAGAGAACCACCGACCGCCGTCAGCACGGGTCCTGGCTCGCCCGAGGCCACGCTCAGCACCCCGGCGAGCAGGATCCAGGCGACCGCGTCGTCGGTGGCCCCCGAGGCCAGGGACAGGGAGCCGAACCGGGACCCGGACAGTCCCCGTTCGGTGATGATCCGGGCCAGCATCGGAAACGCGGTGATCGCCAGGGCGACGCCGACGAACGCCGCGGTCACCCAGACCGACACCCCGTCGACGAAGATGCCGACATGGCCATGGACCGCGACGGTCAGGCCGACACCGAGCAGCAGCGGGATCAGTACGCCCGCCGAGGAGACCGCGACCGCGGTACCGGCAAGACCTCGGCCGGCATGCGTCCTGAACTCGTATCCGGCGGCGAACATCAGGGCCACCAGACCGATCTGCCCGGCCACATACAGCACCGGCTTCAGCTCGTCCGGGAACACGGCGTCCGACACGCCCGGGGCGAGCAGTCCGAACAGCGAGGGCCCGAGCAGCACCCCGGCGATCATCTCGCCGACCACAGGGGGCTGGCCGAAGCGGCCCGCCACCAGGACGACCACACGGCAGGTCAGCAGAATCACCACGGCAGCGGCGAAAAAGGCAGGCGCGAGCTCTGTGGGAGTCATCGTCCCGTCCTCCTCAACGGCTGCCGACGGCGGACGGCGCGGAGCCGCCGGACGCCGCGGCGAAGTAGTTGCGGCACAGGCCTTGGCGGCGGGCGTCCCACACCATGTAGCTGCCCAGGACGAGTTGGACCAGGCTGCGGGGGATCGCCGCCCAGTGGTCGCCGAGCCGCATCGCGGCAAGCCGGATCCGTCGGCGGGCCGGGGTCCAGGCCACCGCATCGGCGCGGGGGATCAGCAGGCAGGGGCCGCGGCTGGGCAGTGAGCGGGTGTGCTCGGCCGACGACTCCAGCCGGAAGCGGCGCAGCACCTCCTCGGCCGCGACCCGCATGGTCAGAATGGCGAAGCCGCGGGCCGGACAGGGGCGGTTCGCGGTCACCCCGAAGGGGATGTACGAGGAGGGTTTGGTGTCCGGAGAGAGCCAGCGGTCCGGGTCGAATCGCTCGTTCGCCGCGCCGGACCGTTGGTATTCGGGGTAGTTGAACAGCAGGACCGACCCGGCAGGGATGGGGTCCCGCCCGTCCCGGTGTATCTCCTCCGTGGTGATGCGGTGGGCCACGCCGAACAGCGGGAAGTGCTGCAGCGTCTCGTCGATGACCCGGTCAAGGAAGTCCGGGTCCTGATGCCCCGTCAACAGACGCTCCTGCACCGGCTGGTGGGTGGCGAGGGCGAGCAGCAGATGCGCCATCGCCTCGGACATCTGCACCACGGCCGTGTTGAAGAACGTGCCCTGCAGGTAGTACGCCTGTTCCTCCTCCGAGAGCGACGACGGCAGCGGCACCGGCGGCGGATCGTTGGCGAGCCGGTGCCGCAGATGGGCGGTGAGCTCGGCCCGCCGGTCCATGTGCCGCAGGCTGGTGCATTTGAGGGCGCTCACCACGTCGTCCGCGTTGCCGACGATCAGGTCCCGGACGTGGCGCGGGCATGGTTCGCGGAAGACCAGTTCGTAGTAGACCTCGGCCCAGACGGGCATCATCAGGTCCCGCAGCCTGACCTTGTGCACGCGGGGTCGGCTGCCGGCTTCGAGCTCGTCGAGTACGTGCCGGGTGCAGCGGCCGACCAGTTCGGTCCACTGTTCCCTGGAGAGCCCGGCGAGGATCTGCCGGGTCGTCCGGGCCACGTCGTCGTAACGCGGGCCGGGCTCCAGATGCTCCTGGTGCACCTCGGGGCCGGGGGAGAGCCAGTACCAGAACAGGTCGGAGAGGGCGGCGCCACGGCTGCGGCCGTTCGCGGCCGGATGCCCGTACACCTTCTTGAACTCCTCGGCGGGCACCTCCCGGCCGGGCGCGGGGATGCCCTCCTCGCCGTTGACCCGGGCGAAGATGCCCACCCGCAGCGCGATCACCACTCTGGGCAGCCAGTACGGCAGACTCGCCAGCAGTGCCAGGACGGCGAGCGTGATCAGCCATCCCGTGCCGCTCATGACAGCACCCCGCCCTGCCCCGCGCCCCAGCCGGGCCCCCAGGACGGGAACCGGACCAGGTCCGGTGTGAGGTCGTCAAGACCGGTCGCGCCGCACAGCGCCAGGGTGTCGTCGAGCTCCTCACGCAACAGCTCCAGCAGCCGACGCAGGCCCTTCTCACCTCCCTCGGCCAGGGCCCACATCACCGGGCGGCCGATGCCCACGGCGGACGCACCGAGCGCCAGCGCCTTGACCACATCGGTGCCCCGCCGCACCCCGCCGTCCAGCACGATCGGGATCCGGCCCGCGACCGTGGCGGCGATCTCGGGCAGCAGCTCCAGCGTCGCCGGCACGGTGTCCAGCTGTCGGCCGCCGTGGTTGGACAGCAGCAGCCCGTCGACCCCGTGCCGCAGCGCCAGCCGTACGTCCTCGGGATGCAGGACGCCCTTGAGCAGGATCGGCAGCGCGGTGATGGAGCGCAGCCAGTCGATGTGCTCCCAGTTCAGCTCCGGGGACATGGCGATCTGGCGTACGTGCCCGCTCTCGCCGTCCCGCAGGTCGACCAGGTTCTCGCAGCGCAGCCCGGCGGGCAGGTCGTGGAAGCCGTTGCGCCGGTTGCGCTCGTGGGCGCCCAGTACCGGGGAGTCCACGGTGACCACCAGCGCGGTGCAGCCGGCGTCGGTGGCCCGCCGCACCAGGGCCTCGGTGATCTCCAGGTCGGGCTGGATGTAGAGCTGGAACCACAGGGGCGGCGGATCGCCGTGCTCACACGCCGCCCGGGCGGCGTCGGCGATGTCGCCCACCGCCACCGTCGACGCCATGCTCACGATCATGATCACGCCGGCGTCGGCCGCGGCACGCGCGGTGGCCAACTCGCCCTCAGGGGTGACCAGTTTGTGGAAGGCGGTCGGCGAGAGCAGGATCGGCAGGCGCGCGTGGCCGCCGAACAGGGTGACGTCCAGGTCCCGCTCGGCGCTGCCGCGCAGCACCCGGGGCAGCAGCTGCAGATGGCCGAACGCTGCCTCGTTGGCCCGTACGGTGATCTCGTCGCGTGCCCCGCCGGCGATGAAGTCGGCGTGGACGGGGTCGAGTTTGGCGAGGGCGGCGGTCTCGAAGTCATGGACGGAGAGCGTCATGGAGGCGTCACCGCCCCGCCCCGGCGGGCCGCGGATCCAGTTCATGGGCGAAGAACTCGGCGAGCGGGGCGTGGTGGACCTCCGGGTCGTCCCACTCGTTCTCCAGGTTCTCGGCCAGGGGATGGGTGCCCAGCAGCTCACCGCCCCGGAAGTGGCGGATCACCGGGTGCAGGTAGGCGGCGTCGAAGGCGTCGTCGACCGAGTTCTGGGCGGTGCGGCGCACCGTGATGTCGAAGGGGTCGACCTTGTCGTGGTCGGGGCCGTACTCCAGCGTGATGGTGAAGTAGTCGCGATCCTCGGTGAGTTGGCTTTCGTGCGCGTACGCGACCGGCACCTCCTCGTGGTAGCGCGCCGGTTCGCCGGGTGCCGTGACGATCAGATCCCCGAGGACGCCGAACTGCTGCCACAACGCCGAACTCCGGTTGACGCGCGCCACCACGGCGTCCGCGAGCGCGGACGGATCCGTGTCCAGGGGCTGCTGCGGCCAGGGCCGGTCGTGATGGCGTTCGTCGAGGATGCGGCTCAACGCCTGTACGGCGTACCGGAATCCGTGGATGAAGCCGCCGGTGGACTTCTTGAAGTCGCGCTGCTGCATCAGGGTGCCGGCGAAGTACAGACCGGGTACGTTCACCGACTCGTAGGCCGGGGAGAGCGCGGCGAAGCGGTCGTTGATGACCAGCTCGGGCCGGGAGTCCGGGTCGAAGACGGAGGCGTCGAAGCGGAAGCCGGTGCACACGATGACCCGGTCGTAGCGCAGTTCCTTCACGACCTCGTCCGCCCGGGAGAAGGCGAAGCGGACGTGGTACGTATCGTCTTGCGGATCCCGGTCGATCGACTGCACATGGCCGTCCAACAGGGCGTTCTGCGACTTGAGTTGATAGGTGTCGAGAAAGTTGTTGTTGACAGCGCGCAGATGGCCGACGTAGTGGGTGTTCCAGGCCATCTTTATGGAGTGCGGCCCGGCCACATGAATCACCGCGGCCGTCTCGACGAGGTTGTCGGCCGTCTCCAGCGCGGAGTTGCCCTTGCCGATGATCAGCACGCGCTGGTCGGTGAAGTCCTCGGGGTCTGTCGATACGACGGAGTAGTCCTCGGCGGTCTCGATGCCGGGGATGTCAGGGGTGTTGGGCCGGCTCACCCCCGTGGCCATGATCAGACGCCGGCTGTGGTGCTCCGCACCATGCTGGTCGTCGACAGTGAATCCGTCGTCGGTGCGGCGGATCCGTACCGCCCGAGTGTCGTACGCGATGTCGAGCTTGAACGCCTCGGCGAAGTCGGCCAGGTAGCGCACCAGGTCGTCGGCGTGCGGGAAGTAGCGCTTGCTGTAACGGGTGAACAGCAGTTGGGGGTCCGGGGACAGCAGCGAGTTCCAGTCCATCCGGAGGTTCAGTTCGGGGTCGGAGGTGCCGTTGTGAACTTTGTTGATGGAGATCAGCTTGCGGTGCCGGGGGAAGGTGCGGAAGAAGGTGCCCGGGGTGGGGCCGCCTTCCAGGATCCGGTAGCTGTGGCCCGCGGTCTGCAGCTGCTGCCCGAGCTGGAGTCCCGCGGGACCGCCACCGATCACGAGATAGTCGAGACGTTCGTTGTGCACAGGGCCTTCCTTACGGTGGGGGATGTCTGAAAGGGCCGTGAGCGAGGGGGAGTTGGGAAAGGCGACGTGATGTCGTGAAGGAGGTGCGGTGTTCCGTACGTGGCCTGCGGATCGGCGGCCTGAAGTGCGGTCTTTGAAACCTCAACGAGCACCCTAGTAACGGGAGTTCAACTTTGGCAACACCGAGATCTGGCCACGCGGAGTTTCACTTCTGGAGCGACGGGACCTTCTTGCGGCCTCGGGCTCTGCCGCGTCCCGACGCCGTACCGGACACGGCGAGAACGGACAGCAGGACCAGCGCGCAGGCCGGGCCGAGTACGGTCCAGGGCGCCAGTTCCGCGTACGGCTGGTTCTCCGACAGAAGGCGGCCCCACTCCGGCGTGGGCGGCTGCTCGCCCAGACCGAGGAAGCCGAGCGAGGCCAGCACGAGGACCGTGGTGGGCAGCCGCAGCAAGGCGTTGCGCAGGACGGAGGGCAGGACCGCGGGCAGCAGGTGGTGGCGGAGCAGGTACCAGCGGTCGGCGCCGAACGAGATCGCCGCGAGCATGTGACCGCTCGCCCGTTCCTGTTCGAGCAGTGCCGCGGTCTGGGCGGCGTAGGGGCTCCAGCCGACCAGGCACACGGCGAGCGCGGCACCCCACACCGACGGCCCGGTCACCGCGGTCGTCAGCAGTCCGGCGAGGACGGCCGGCAGCGTCGACACCACTTCCGTCAGGCCCGCGCCCACCCGTGCCGCCATGCCGAGCAGCAGCCCGAGGGCGGTGCTGACCGCCGTCACCGCGAGAGCCACACCCGCCGTACGCAGCGCCCCGTGCCCCAGCCGGGCCAGCAGATCACGACCGAGCGAGTCCGTGCCCAGCGGGTGCGCGGCCGAAGGCGGCAGCAGTCGGGCCGCCGTGTCCACGTGCAGGGGATCGCGCAGCAGCCCGGCCACGACCAGAGTGAGCAGGGCGACAGCACAGAATCCGGCGACCCAGCGCGTGGAGCGCCGCCGCGGGAGAGCCGGCGCGTGCAGGGCGGGCAGCGCGCCGTCCCGCAGGGCGGGGCCGAGGAGAGCGCGGCGCAACGCCTGGATCAGCAGACCCGCGGCGACGCCGAGCAGGACGAGGACCAGCGTCGCGGTCTGCAGCGGCGGGAGGTCCTGGGCCGTGGCGGCGTCCAGGGCGAGCCGGCCGAGTCCCGGAATGTTGAAGATCTTCTCCACCGCGACCGCGCCGCCCACCAGGGCCACGACGGTCGGCAGGAGCTGCGGGAGCACACCGGCCAGCGTGCGCCGCAGCGCATGCCGGGCGATATGGCCGGGCGAGAACCCGTACGCGTGCCAGGTCCGCGCCCATGACTCGTTGAAGGCGGCGGGCAGCGACTGGTCGAGCAGCCCGCCGATCATCGCCCCGGACGGCACACCGAGTGCGAGCGCGGGCAGCACCATCGACCGCGGCCCCTCCCAGCCCTGGGACGGGAACCAGCCGAGCCACACCCCGCACACGGTGGCGAGCAGCGAGGCGAGCAGGAACTTGGGCAGCGCGGCGAGGACGGCGGCTCCTGTGCCTGACCGCCCCTGCCGCAGCCGTCGCCGGGATCCGAGGTACAGGGTGCGCGCGCAGACCAGCGCGGCCACCGCGATCGTCACCACGAGGGCGCCGAGCATCAGCGTGACGGAGACCGCGAAGGCGGTGCTCACCTGGGGCAGGACCGGTTCGCCCGACACCCAGGAGGTGCCCGCGTCGCCGCGCGGCAGCCCGCCCAGCCAGTGCGCGAGATGCGTGAACGGCCCCTCGTCCAGGCCGAGTTGCTCGCGTACGGTGGCCAGTTGTGCGGGGGTCGGGTCCTGGTCGGCGGAGCGGGCCCGCAGGACCGTCAGCGCGGGGTCGTTCCCGGACAGCCAGGGCAGCAGGGCGACGGCCGTCAGCAGCGCGGTGCCGGCGACGACACGGCCGGCCCCCGCGCGCCACTGGGCCGGGCGTGCATCGGCGCCGACCGGCGTGACGCTCATCCGCCGCTACTTCACACGCGTGTCGACGTCGACGAGAGAGCGCTCGCGGGGGTCGAGGAGCACGCCCTCGACATCGGTGGCGATGCCCTGTACGACCTTCTCGTGGACCAGTGGCACAACGGCGTCGGTGCGCAGGATCTCCGCCTCGGCTCCCATGATCTTCTGCTGCCGCCGCTCCGTGTCGTCTTCCCCGGCGGCGGACTTGATGGCCTGGTCGACCTTCGAGTCCTTCAGGCCCGCGATGTTGTAGACGCCGTCGCTGGTGTAGTCGCTCGCGAGGTACGCGACCGCGTCGCCGGTGTCGAGGAGCGTCACCCGGGAGAAGACGAGCGCGTCGTACTTGCCCTCGAGGAGGTCGGCCTCCATCTGCGTGTACTCGCGTACATCCTGCTTCACGGTGAACCCGGCCTTCTCGAGCTGCTGTTGGAGCACGGTCGCGGCTTCGGGGAGTTCGGCGCGGTTGGTGTAGGTGGCCAGGCGCAGCGTCCTGCCCTTGGTCTTCGACTCGACCTGCGCGGTGGTCGCGGCCGTGGCGCGGCCGGTCACCTCGGCGCGGTCGTCGGCAGCCCAGGAGACGGCGGGCCCGAACAGACCCTGCGCGGGGTCGGCGTATCCGCCGAAGACCGAGTCGACGAGGGCGCCGCCGTCCACGGCCTCGCGGGCCGCCGCCCGCAGCGCCGCGTCGGTGAAGAGGCCGCTTCCGGTGTTGAGGACCAGGCTGTCGGTCCGCACGGAGGGCACTTCGTGACGGGTGTCCTTGTCCAGGAGCTTCGCCTGGGCGGTGGGGATCCACTCGGCGATGTCGACGTCGCCGCCGCGCAGGGCGTTGGCACGGGCCGTGCCGTCGGCTATCCAGGTCACGTCGACACCGGGCGCCTTGGCCTTGCCTCCCCAGTAGTCGTCGAAGCGGTCGAGCGCGGCCTTGGACTTCCCGGTGAGCTTCGTGATCTCGAAGGGGCCGGTTCCGGTGCCGACCGGGCTGACGGTGCCGTCCTTCGCGTACGCCTTCGGGGAGAGGATGCCCAGCGCCGGGCTGGCGAGCCGCAGCGGGAGCACCGGGTCGGCGGCCTTGGTGCTGATCGTGACGGTGTCGGCGTCCTCGGCCTTCGCGGTGAGGGTCACGTCGCTGAGGACGCGGGGCTTGGTCTCGGCCTGGCCCGCGTGGTCGAGGGCGCCCACGACGGTCTCGGCGGTGACCTCGGTGCCGTCCTGGAACGTGGCCTTGCGCAGCTCGAAGGCCCAGGTGGTGGCGTTCTTCTGCGTCCAGGACTTCGCCAGCGCGGGCGCGGCGGCTCCGTTCTCGTCCAGCGCGGTGAGGCCTTCGGCCACGGAGAGCTTGCTCAGCACGGTGGCGTCATTGCTGTACGGGGACAGGGCCTGCACCGGCGGCACCGCGAGGGCGACCCTCAGACGGCCGCCCGATGTCCCCTCACCGTCGGTGGCCGAGCCGCTGTCCGACACGAAACAGCCGGCCAGCAATGGGGTGAGAGCAAGCGCCGCGAAGAGGCCGCGGGAGGGGGTACGCATGGTGGGTCCTGTCGTGCGAGGAGTCGGTCACGCCCCTGCACGCGGGTTGCGGCGCCGAGGGCCGCGTCAGCATATAAGGCAAGGCTTACCAACTTTTCCACCGGGTGGGTGAAACCTCAATCAATGAGATTGCCGCCCTCGCCCTCGGGGACGAAGCGCACCTCGACCTCGGGTGACGATGTGGGCGAGGCAACGTCTCTTTCGTGGCCTGGGCCATTTCCCTCGGGGGAGCGGCGGGCTAGCGTTCTGGTCCCACCCGCCCCCAGCGATTTCGGACGGCCAGTGCACGCAGATCTCTCCCCGGTCATAGCGGCGACCGCTCAGTGGCTGACGTGTTCGTATCCGTCGGGCGGCGGTGCGCTGGACTCCGCGCTCTGTGAGGTGCAGGCCCGGCAGGCCGTGACCGTCGCGGCGTGGCTGCGCTATCCGACGCCGATGGACGCCGCGCTCGTCGGCATGGCGGGCCCCGGAGGCTCCGCCCGGCTCGACTGGATCACGGGAGCGGAGGGGGCCGCGGCCGACGACGCGGACGGGTACGCGTGGCGGACCTGGGTGGACGAGGTCGTGGCGAGCTGGGCGGCATGCCTGCTCACCGACCCGGTGCTGGCCGAGGAGGCGGTGTCCGCACTCGCCGACTCCAGCCACATGGGCGGAGCGCGGGCCGAGTTCCGGCGCCTGGTCGCTCCCGACGACCGCGACCGGCGGGCGGCAGCGCTGCTGCGCCACCCGGACTTCCTCGCGCCGATAGCCGAACTGCACCACGCGGATCTCCTCGACCGCCTGAAGCCGGGGCAGGCGCTGAGCGCCTGAAACAGGAGCAGAGACACCGACTGTCCGAAGGCAGGCATGTCCCGTGGTCGTCTGGGGACCCGGTGACGCATGTCAAGCGTCAAACGATACGAGGCCGAGGCCCCCGGGCCGTGGGCGGAAAAGGCGGGCGGCCCTCCGGCTGACGGATGGCTGCGCCAAGGACCGCGTTCAGCGTCCGTGCCCCCGCCGCAGGCCCTTCGCCCGACTGCGCGTCGGCGATGCGCGGCCCCGCTGACAGTGCGCCCCTTTCCGACCCTGACGACGGCCGACAGCGTGTCCAGCCCGCTGCGACACCGCCGTGGCGGCCCGTCCGACCGGGCACCGGGAGTCGGCCTTCGCTCTCCGTGAGTCACCCGAATGCCGTACACCACCGAGCCCCCGGCGCCCGCGCGGCGGACGCTGATCGAGAGCTCGACGGCCTTCGGCCACGTCAGGAGCACGGAGGCGAAGGACGGGGGCCGATACGCCGTCGCCGCGTACAGAGGAGATCGACATGAGCACCGCTCTCGCACGGAACTGGGACCATGCCGTCGTCACCGGCGGCGCGGGCTTCGTCGGTTCACACCTGTGCACCGCTCTGCTGGACTCCGGCGCGGCGGTCACCTGCGTGGACGACTTCAGCACCGGCCGGCCCGAGAACGTGACCGCGCTGCTCGACCGTCCCGGATTCACCCTCGTGCGGGCCAACGTCTCCGAGGGACTCACCGTCGAGCGGCCGCCCGATCTCGTACTGCACTTCGCCTCCCCAGCATCCCCCGCCGACTACCTCCGGCTGCCCCTGCACACGATGGAGACCGGCAGCCTCGGCACCCGCAACGCCCTGGAGTTCGCCCACGAGTGCGGAGCCCGCTTCCTTCTCGCCTCCACCTCCGAGGTCTACGGCGACCCGCAGCAGAACCCCCAGGACGAGCGGTACTGGGGCAACGTGAACCCAGTCGGACCGCGCAGCGTGTACGACGAGGCCAAACGGTTCGGTGAGGCGCTGACCACCGCGCACGCCGAAACCCACGGCACCGACACCGGCATCGTGCGGCTGTTCAACACGTACGGCCCGAGGATGCGCGGTCACGACGGCCGCGCGGTTCCCACCTTCGTGCGGCAGGCGCTGGACGGCGTACCCCTCACCGTCACCGGAGACGGACGCCAGACCCGCTCGCTGTGCTACGTCGACGACACCGTGCGCGGCATTCTCGCGGCGGCGGCGCACGGCATGCGCGGCCCGGTCAACCTCGGCAATCCCACCGAGATCACCATGCTCGAACTGGCCCGGCTCGTCATCGAACTCACCGGATCCCGCTCACAGATCCGCTTCATCGGGCGCCCCACCGACGACCCCGCCGTGCGCTGCCCGGACATCACACTGGCCCGCGACAAGCTCGCCTGGGAACCGAGGGTGAGTGCCGAAGAAGGCCTGCGCCGCACGATCGCCTGGTTCCGCGACCGGGCGACCGCGACCGCCGACCACTGAACCGGCGCACAGCGAACGCCCTCCCGCCACCCCCGTACGCGGTGCCGCCTTCGCCCGACCCGCCGAACGACCCGGGACTCAACCCATGCGCATCCTCGGAATCAACGCCCTCTTCCACGACCCCGCCGCCGCCCTCGTGATCGATGGCAGGACCGTCGCCGCCGCGGAGGAGGAGCGGTTCTCCCGGCGCAAACACGGGAAGCGGCCGGTGCCGTTCTCTGCCTGGGAACTGCCGGAGAAGGCCGCCGCCTGGTGCCTGAAGCGGGCGGGGCTGCGCCCTCAGGACCTCGACGCCGTCGCCTACTCCTTCGACCCGGCACTCGCCCGGCCCGCCGAGTCCATGGGCCTCGACGACCCCTGGGACCACCTGCGGCTGACGTACGCACGCGAAGCCCCCGGCTTCCTCAAGACCGCGCTGCCCGGCCTCGACCCGGGCATCGTCCGCTTCGTACCGCACCACATGGCCCATGCCGCCTCCAGCGCTTTCGCCGCGCCCGACGCCGAGCCGTCCTCCGTGCTCGTCCTGGACGGCCGCGGGGAACGGGCCTCGCACCTGGCCGCGTACCGGATACGGGACCGGCTCGAACCCCTGCACGCGCAAGAGCTTCCGCACTCGCTCGGACTGGTCTACGAGGAGCTCACCGAACACCTCGGATTCCTGCGCTCCTCCGACGAGTTCAAGGTGATGGCCCTCGCCTCGCACGGAACCCCGCGCATGCTGCCCGAGCTGCGCCGCCATGTGTATCCCACGGGCGACGGTGGATTCCACGCCACCGCCGTGCCCTGGCACGAACTGTGCGAGCCCCGCGTCCCGGACGAGCCCTGGACGCAGGACCACGCCGATGTGGCCGCCAGTGCCCAGGCCGTACTGGAGGAGACCCTGCTCGACCTCGTCCGTTGGCTGCACGGAAAGACGCACCACAGCACGCTCACCCTCGCCGGAGGCGTCGCCCTCAACTGCGTCGCCAACACGAGGATCGCCCGCGAGGGCCCGTTCTCCCGGGTGTGGGTGCAGCCCGCGGCCGGTGACGCCGGTACGGCCCTGGGGGGCGCGCTGCTGCTCGCCGCAGGCGGCGGGGACGAGCCGGAGCCCATGACCGGGGCCGACCTCGGACGGGACTGGACGGACGCGGAACTCGGCGCCTGGCTGAAGACGGCCGCCGTACCGTTCGACCGGCCCCCCGACATCGCCGCGACTGTCGCCCACGCCGTCGCCGACAACCAGATCGTCGCCTGGTTCCAGGGGCGCTCCGAGTACGGCCCCAGGGCGCTCGGACACCGCTCCCTGCTGGCGCACCCCGGCCACGCGGGCAATCTGGAACGGCTCAACGACGTCAAGGGACGCGAGCAGTTCCGGCCCATCGCTCCGATGGTGCTCGCCGACCGCGCCGCCGAGATCTTCGACGGGCCGCTGCCGAGCCCGTACATGCTCTTCGTCCACGACGTGGCCAAGGCCTGGCGCGAGCGCATCCCGGCCGTCGTGCACGTCGACGGGACCGCCCGCATCCAGACCGTGGATCCCGCCCGGGAGCCGCTGGTCGCCCGCATGCTCGGCGAGTTCGAGCGGCTCACCGGGCTGCCCGTGCTGGTCAACACCAGCCTCAACACGGCGGGCCGGCCCATGGTGGACGATCCGCGTGACGCACTGGAGTGCTTCGGCTCCTCGCCCGTCGACATCCTGGCCATCGGGCCGTACGCGATCCGGCGCGAGGGATTCTTCCGCTCCGCCATGGCCGAAGGGGGCGAGCGATGACGGCGTACGGAGACGGAGAGGGGGCGGTGGCGGACGACGCGTCGTACGCCGTCGTGATCCCCACCCTGGGGCGGCCCAGTCTGTCCGCGTGTCTGCGTGCGCTGGCTGATGCCGGTGGCCCGAAGCCGGTACGGGTGGTTCTCGTCGACGACCGCCCGGGGACCGGTGGCGCACCCCTCTCGGCCGACGTCCCGGTGCCGCTGCGTTCCGTGACCACCGTCGTGCGGGGCCGCGCCCGCGGACCGGCCGCCGCCCGCAACACGGGGTGGCGGGCGGCCGGCCGCGTGCCCTGGATCGTCTTCCTCGACGACGACGTGGTGCCCGGCCCCACCTGGGGTGACGACCTGGCCCTCGATCTTGCCGGGGCGACGTACCGGACCGCCGGGATCACCGCGCGCATCCGCGTGCCGCTGCCGACGGACCGCAGGCCCACGGACTGGGAACGCAACACCGCCGGGCTCGCCACCGCCCGGTGGATCACCGCCGACATGGCGTACCGGCGGGAAGCGCTGGAGGCCGTCGGCGGATTCGACGAACGGTTCCACCGCGCCTTCCGGGAGGACGCGGACCTCGCCCTGCGGGTACTCACGGCCGGCTGGACGCTGACCGCCGGGGCACGCACCACGACCCACCCCGTGCGTCCGGCCGGCCGCTGGATCTCCGTACGGCTCCAGGCGGGCAATGCCGATGACGTACTGATGACCCGGCGGCACGGCCGTGACTGGTGGAGCCGGGCGGATGCGCCACGGGGCCGACGGTCCCGGCACCTGGCGGTGACGGGAGCGGCCGTGACGGCCGTCTCCTGCGTCCTTGCCGGCAGGCACCGCGCCGCTCTCGCCTGTGGCGCCGCCTGGCTGGCCGGGACCGCCGAATTCGCCCTGGCCCGGATCGGGCCGGGGCCGCGGACCCGGGACGAGGTCGTCACCATGACGCTGACCAGCGTGCTCATCCCGCCCGCCGCCACCTGGCACTGGCTGCGCGGGCAGGTCCAGCACCGCGGGACGCTGCCGCTCAGCCCGTACGAGCCCGGTGAGCCGCCGCGCGCACCGCGTGAGCCGGTCCAGGAACGGGTGCACCCATGACCGGCCCGTGGCTGTTCGACGGACCGCTGGCCCCGCTGTCACGGCCCGAGGCAAGCGGCGCCCTCCCGGCGGCGGTCCTCTTCGACCGCGACGGCACGCTGGTGGCCGACGTGCCCTACAACGGCGACCCGGCGCGGGTCGAGCCGATGCCCGCCGCGCGGGACGCCGTCGAGACGGTACGCGCCCTGGGGATCCCGGTCGGGGTCGTGAGCAACCAGTCGGGCGTGGCCCGCGACTTGCTGACGTACCGTCAAGTCGAGGCCGTACGCCGACGAGTGGACGACCTCCTTGGCCCCTTCGCCGTCTGGGCGATCTGCCCGCACGGCCCCGACGACGGCTGCCACTGCCGCAAACCCGCACCGGGCCTGGTCCTGGCCGCCTGCGACCGACTCGGCGTCCCCACCGAACGCACCACCGTCATCGGCGACATCGGCAGCGACATGACAGCCGCCCACGCCGCGGGTGCCCGCGGCGTGCTGGTGCCGACGCCGGTCACCCGCCCCGAGGAGATCGAGGCCGCCGCCTCCACGGCTCCTGACCTGCTCGCGGCGGTGCGGCTGGTGCTGGGCCCTGGTCTCGACAAGCCAAAGCCCGTGCGCCGGGCGGGAGTTGTGCCGGGGCGGCCGGGGGCGGTGGATCGGGCCGGGGGCGTGCAGCGGGCGTCCTGGACGGGAGGCCGGTACGGGCGCGGGGTCGACGGCGTGTGTCGGGCGGAACCCGGGCCGGATCGGGCCGCGGCCACGCGCCCGGGCGACGGAATGTACGCAGCCGGCCCGGAACATGCCCCGCCCCGTGCCAAGCTCGTCGGCCGCACGGCGGGGGAGGCGTCATGACCAGTCCCCGCACCCTTCCCCGCTCCCTCGTCGTACGGCTGGACAGTGCCGGTGATGTGCTGCTCGCCGGGCCCGCCGTGCGTGCTGTGGCGGACGGGTCCTCATACACCGCCCTTTTGTGCGGGCCGCAGGGAGCGCAGGCGGGGCGGCTGCTGCCGGGGCTGGACGAGGTGCTGACGTACGACGCCCCCTGGGTGGGGTTCGAACCGGCGCCGGTGTCCCGCGCACAGACGCGCCAGCTGCTGGACACGCTGTCGGCCCGCCGTTTCGACCGGGCTCTCGTGCTCGTCTCGTACCACCAGAGTCCGCTGCCGATCGCGCTGCTGCTGAAGCTGGCCGGGGTCGGCTGGACGGCGGCCGACAGCGAGGACTACCCGGGAGCCCTGCTCGATCTGCGGCACCGCAGGCTGCCCCACCGGCACGAAGCGCTCGCGGGGCTCGACCTGGCCAGGGACGCCGGGTTCGCCCTGCCGCCCGGCGACGACGGAGCGCTGCGTATCGAGGCACCGCCGGACACCACGCACCTCACCGGACCGGAGCCGTACGTGGTGCTGCATCCCGGCGCCGCCGTACCGGCCCGAGCGTGGAGCCCCACGCGGGCCGCCCGGGCCGTCGCCGCCCTCACCGCCGAGGGATACCGGGTCGTGGTCACCGGCGGGCGCGCGGAGCGGGACCTGACCGCGAAGGTCGCCGGACAGCACGCCCTGGACCTCGGCGGCTCCACCGATCTGCGGCAGCTGGCGGGCGTACTGGCCAGGGCGCGGGTGGCGGTGACCGGGAACACGGGGCCCGCACATCTCGCCGTCGCGGTGGGGACGCCGGTCGTCTCACTGTTCGCGCCGGTGGTTCCGGCGGAGCGCTGGGCCCCGTACGGCGTGCCGCACGTACTGCTCGGCGATCAGGACGCGCCGTGCGCGGAGAGCAGGGCCCGCCACTGCCCGCTGCCGGGGCACCCCTGCCTCGACGGGATCGGCGACGCCGAGGTGCTCGCCGCCGTGGCGGCGCTCGACGAGGACCGCACGGAGCCCGACGCGGAGCCGCCTCCCGGCGAGGGCGGCTCCGAAACGGAACGAGGAGCGACCGTATGAACATCCTGTTGTGGCATGTGCACGGATCCTGGACGACGGCATTCGTCCAGGGCCCGCACACATACCTCGTTCCCGTCACACCGGCCCGCGACCCGGACGGCCTCGGCCGCGCCCGTACGTACTCCTGGCCCGCCTCGGTGCACGAAGCGACCCCCGAAGAACTGCGCGACACGCCAGTCGACCTGGTCATTCTTCAACGGCCGCACGAGCTGGAACTCGCCGAGCAGTGGCTCGGCGGACGCCGCCCCGGGCGGGACACGCCCGCCGTGTACCTGGAACACAACGCACCGGACGGCGACGTCCCCCGCACCCGGCACCCGTTCGCCGACCGGGACGACCTGACCCTGGTCCACGTCACCCACTTCAACCGGCTGTTCTGGGACTGCGGCTCCACCCCCACCGAGGTGATCGAGCACGGCATCGTCGACCCGGGGCAGCAGTACACCGGCCGTCTCACCCGCGCGGCCGTCGTCGTCAACGAGCCGGTGCGGCGCGGCCGTTACACCGGTACGGACCTGCTGCCCGCCCTGGCCGAGGCGGCACCGCTGGATGTCTTCGGCATGCGTACCGAAGGCCTCGCCGAGCGTCTCGGCATCCCCGCGGACCGCTGCCGCACCGCCGATCTGCCCCAGAGCGAGCTGCACGCGGCCCTGGCGGAGCGCCGCTGCTATCTGCACCCGGTGCGCTGGACGTCCCTCGGCCTCTCCCTGCTGGAGGCCATGCACCTGGGCATGCCCGTCGTCGCCCTCGCCACCACGGAGGCCGTCGAGGCGGTCCCGCCCGGCGCGGGCATCCTCTCCACCCGCCCCGACGTGCTCGCCCGGGCCGTCCGCCACTACATGGAGGAACCCGGGGCCGCGGCCGAGGACGGCGCACGCGCCCGCCAGGCGGCCCTCGGACGGTACGGCCTCAAGCGTTTCCTGGACGACTGGGAGCGCGTGATGACGGAGGCGCGCGCATGACCTACGTCAGCACACCCACCGGCACGTCCCCCGGCCCGCTCGGCCCCGACACCATGGAGATCGCACTCGTCTCCGAGCACGCGAGCCCCCTCGCCGTGCTGGGCGGCGTCGACGCGGGCGGCCAGAACGTGCACGTAGCCTGCCTCGCGAGCGCACTCGCCGACCGTGGCCACCGCGTCACCGTCCACACCCGGCGTGACTCGCCCGACCTGCCCGACCGGGTGCCGCTGCGGGAAGGCGTCGAAGTGCACCACGTGCCCGCGGGACCGCCGGAGCCGATCCCCAAGGACGAACTGCTGCCCCACATGGGCGCCTTCGGCCGCCACCTCGCCAGGACCTGGCGGGCCCGGCCACCCGACCTGGTGCACTCGCACTTCTGGATGTCGGGCCTCGCCTCACTGTGGGCGGCACACCGACTGCGACTGCCGATGCTGCACACGTACCACGCGCTCGGCACGGTCAAGCGACGCCACCAGCAGGACGCCGACACCAGCCCGCCCACCCGTATCGCCTGGGAGACGGAGGTGGGCCTTGGCTGCAACCGGGTGCTGGCCACCTGCCGTGACGAGGTCGTCGAACTGGAGCGGATGGGCATACCCGCCGAGCGGATCACCATCGTGCCGTGCGGCGTCGACACCGACCGCTTCACCCCCCGGGGGCCGCTCGCCGAGCGCGGCCCGTACCGCCACCAACTGCTCCAGCTCGGCCGCCTCGTCCCCCGCAAGGGCGCCGCCGTCTCCATCGTCGCGCTGGCCCGGTTGCCCGACACGGAACTCGTCGTGGTCGGCGGCCCCACGCCGGACCGGCTCGACAACGACCCCGAGGTGCGCCGACTGCGCGAGATCGCCCGCGCGGCCGGGGTCGCCCACCGGGTCCGCTTCACCGGAGGGGTGTCCAGCGAGGACGTGCCGCCGCTGCTGCGGGCCGCCGATGTGGTGCTGTGCCCCGCGGACTACGAACCGTTCGGCATCGTCCCGCTGGAGGCGATGGCCTGCGCGAAGCCGGTCGTCGCCAGCGCCGTGGGCGGGCAGCTGGACACCGTCGCCGACCCGGGCACCGGACGCCTCGTACCGCCCCGTGACCCCGAGGCCCTCGCCCGCGCGACCGGGCAGCTCCTCGCCGACCCGGCGGTGCGCGAGGCCTGCGGGGCCGCCGGCCGCCGCCGCGTACTGAGCCGGTACGGCTGGTCGCGGGTCGCGGCAGCCACCGAGGCGGCGTACTGCTCGGTGCTCGACGCCGCGCCCGCCGTGACGGGGGTGATCTGACACCCGCACTCGCCCAGATCCGACCGCCCGCAGCACCGTCGCACGAAGGAGGTGCGGGTCCGGCCGTCGTCCTCCGCGACGCGGTACGCCCGATCAGCATGACGGAATTCGCAGCGTCCCCCGCACTCGATGCCGCGCACGAGCACTGCCGGTCACTGCAGCAGGCGCTCGGCCGGTTCCGCCGGGACGGTCTCGGCCGGGTCGCGGAGTGGGGCGGCCGGCTCGCCGCCGCACTGCCCGCCGGCGGCCGACTGCTGGCCGCCGGCAACGGCGGCAGTGCCGCACAGGCCCAGCATCTGACCGCCGAGCTGGTGGGACGGTACCGGCAGGAGCGGCCCGGCTATTCGGCCATCGCCCTGCACGCGGAGACGTCCACCGTGACCGCCATCGGCAACGACTACGGATTCGAGCACGTCTTCGCCCGGCAGGTGTCCGCCCACGGCCGTCCCGGGGACGTCCTCATGCTCCTGTCCACGTCCGGCCGCAGCGCCAACCTGATCACGGCCGCCGTGACGGGCCGCTCGGCAGGGCTGCGCGTCTGGGCGATGACGGGGCCGCGACCGAACCCGCTCGCCGAGGCCGCCGACGAGGCGCTGTGCATCGACGCCGACAGCACGGCGACCGTGCAGGAGGCCCACCTCGTCGCCGTACACCTCCTCTGCGAGTGCTTCGACGCGGCGCTCGCACCCGCCCCCAGCACGGTCGTGGCCCACCGGAGGGCATCGTGAACGAACCGAAGCCCCTCGTGGTCGTCGGAGACGTCCTGCTCGACGAGGACATCGAAGGCACCGCCACCCGGCTGTCCCCGGACGCCCCCGCCCCCGTCGTCGACGTCACCGGCGACCGGCGCCACCCCGGTGGAGCGGGCCTGGCCGCCGCACTGGCGGCCCGGGGCGGCCGCGAAGTGATCCTGGTGACCGCGCTCGGCGACGACCCGGCCAGCGAAGCCGTACGCCGTGACCTGCGCGGCAGGGTCCATCTGCTGGAGATCCCGCTCGACGGCACCCTGCCGGTCAAGACCCGCGTCCTGGCGAGCGGCCGTCCCGTGGTGCGAATCGACCGGGGCGGCGGTACGCCCGGCAAGCCGGACGACGCGGTACGGGACGCGCTGGCCCAGGCCCACGCCGTACTCGTCGCCGACTACGGACGCCACACCGCGACCGCCGTACGAACCCATCTCGCCGCCGTCGCCCCCCGTACGCCCCTGGTCTGGGATCCCCACCCCAAGGGCGACACGCCGGTGCCCGGAGCACGGCTCGTCACCCCGAACGCGGCGGAGGCGCGCGCCCTGCGCCCCGGCGGCGGGGAAACCCTGCGCGCGTACGCCGAGCGAGGTGCGGAACTGGCGGACCACTGGCAGGCGGCAGGCGTCGCCGTGACGCTCGGGGCACGCGGTGTGCTGCTGACCAGGCCCGGGACCAGTACGCCGATGCTCGTCCCGGCGCCGTACCGGGCCACCGGTGATCCCTGCGGCGCGGGCGACTGCTTCGCCGCGACAACGGCCGCGGCGCTGGCGGACGGGGCGCTCCCGGAGGAGGCCGTGCAGCGGGCGGTCGCCGAAGCCGCCGCGTTCGTGTCCGCGGGCGGCGCCGGAAACCCGGCGCTGTGGCGGACGGCCCCCGCGTACCGTCCCGAGGACGCGCCCGCGGCCGACGCGTTCGCCCTCGCCGAGCGCGTCCGGGCGCGCGGCGGCACGGTGGTCGCCACCGGCGGCTGCTTCGACCTGCTGCACGCCGGCCATGTCGGCCTGCTGGAGAGCGCCCGGCGGATCGGCGACTGCCTCATCGTGTGCCTCAACTCGGATGCGTCCCTCGCCCGCCGCAAGGGTCCGGGCCGACCCCTCAACCCGGAGGCGGACCGCATCCGCGTCCTTACGGCCCTCGGCAGCGTCGACGCCGTCGCGGTCTTCGAGGAGGACACCCCCGAGACACTGCTGAGCCGCCTGAGGCCCGACGTGTGGGTCAAGGGCGGCGACTACTCCGTCCAGGACCTGCCCGAGGCGGAGGTGCTGCGCGCCTGGGGCGGCCAGGCGGTCGTCCTGCCCTACCTCGACGGCCGCTCCACCACACTGCTGGCCCACCGGGCCGCGCAGGCCGCCGTACCGCTGCGGACGCCACCGCCATGAGCCCCGCGACGAGGCCCCGGGCGCTGGTGCTACGAGCACTGGGACTGGGCGATCTGCTGACCGCGGTACCCGCGCTGCGAGCGCTGCGACGCCACCTGCCCGGCCACGAGATCGTGCTGGCCGCTCCCGAGCGGCTGACCGAGCCGGCGGCGGCCACCGGACTGGTGGACCGCCTGCTGCCCGCCTCCGCCCCCGGACGGGCCGTGCCCGAGGAACTGGCCTGGGACGGACCCCCGCCCGACCTCGCCGTGGACCTGCACGGCAACGGCCCGCAGAGCCATCTGCTGCTCCAGCGGCTGCGGCCCCGACGGCTCTTCGCGTACGCGCACCCGCAGCTGCCCGGCATCTCCGGCCCCGTATGGCGGGCCGACGAACACGAGCGGGAGCGCTGGTGCCGACTCCTCGGCTGGTACGGCATCGAGACGGACCCGGCGGACCTGCGGATCCCACCGCCCACAACCCTCTCCCCGGCCCCCGGCGCCATCGTCGTCCACCCCGGAGCCGACGCCGCCGCCCGCCGCTGGCCGCAGGAACGGTTCGCGGCCGTGGCGCGGCAGCTGCACCGCGGCGGTCACGAGGTCGTCGTGACCGCGGGCGGAGGCGAGGAGGCCCTGGCGCGGTTCGTGGCCGCGGAGGCGGGGCTGCCGTCGGCCGCGGTGCTGGGCGGCGCCGGTGATGTGCCGTTCGATCAGCTGGCCGCGCTCGTCGCACGGGCCCGCTGCGTGGTGGTCGGCGACACCGGGCTCGCCCATCTGGCCACGGCGCTCGGCACTCCGTCCGCCGTCCTGTTCGGCCCGGTCGCCCCCCGCCTGTGGGGACCGCCGGCCGACCCACGGCACCGAGCACTGTGGCATCCCGGCACCGACGCCCCGGAACGCCCGGGGGACGCCCACGGCCGGCGGCCGGACGAGCGGCTGCTGCGGATCACGGTCGAGGAGGTCGTCGAGGCGGTACGCGGACTGCCGGAGCCGGACACGGATCCGTCGTACGAGCGGGGGAGGGCGGCGCAGGGCCCGCCGCCGTTGCCGGAGAGCTCGTACTGAGCGCCTCGACGCGCCCGGCAGCGGAATCCTGGATGGCTGCCGCTGCCGCTGCCGACTGTGGACGCGCCGCGCGCCGTGTCGACGGGCGGATGGCCGGACACACACCGACCTCCGCCCGTCCACGAGGACTCAGGCGGCGGTGCTCAGCCCGGGCTGCGCGGTGATGTCGCGTTCCTCCGCCCGCAGGACCATCGGTTTCGTGGACCGGCGTTCCCGGAGCACGTAACCCGCTCCGATCGAACCGGCGATGATCAGCCCGCCGGCCACGAGGGCGCCGCGTGCCCCGGCCAGCTCCATGAGGAGACCGAGCGCCGGCGGCCCTGCGAGACCCCAGGCCGTACGAATGCTGCCCCACACGCCGAGCACACGTCCCCGCAGATGGGCGGGCGGGTCGGTCTGCAGGACCGTCGTCCCGGCGGTGTCGGAGACGGACTCCACCACCGCCATGGGCAGGACGAGCACCAGCAGCAGGGCCAGCGACGGCGAGAGCCCCGCCACCGCTTGGAGGAGGCCGCCCGCGGCAGCCAAGGTGCCCACGATTCGCACGGAGGGCTTACGCAGCCGGGCGCCCAGGACGGCGCCGAGGATGCCTCCGACGGCGAGGACGGTGGAGACCGTGCCGAACGCTCCGGCGCCCCCGGCGAGCGGCCCGGTGACGAGCACGGCCAGCGTGAGCGAGTAGTTCCGCCCGAACACCGCGCTGATCCCGGTGACACCGGCCAGCGCGACCAGCCGGGGCCGGCGCATGAAGAATGCCAGGCCCTCCCGCATGGTCATGTCCTGGCTCGCGCTCTTGGTGCCGCGCTGGGCAGGGATGGCGGGCGCAGGGACCTCGGAGCGCCTGGCGGCCTTGTAGACCGGACGGAGAAAGGGGATGACCGAGGCGACGAAGAGAAAGGACACCCCGTTGGCGGCGTACGCGGCGGCCGTGCCGAGGAAGCCGACCGTCACCCCGGCCAGAGCGGTACCGGCGAGCCGGCCCGCGTTGGACACCAGCGAGCCCACCCCGATCGCGGAGGGAACGTCCTCCGTACGCACGAGATCGTTGCCCAGCAGCGAGCACGCCGGTGCGTCGACCGTGGCGATGAGACCGGTGACGGCGGCCAGCGCCATCAGAACGGGCACGTTGAGCTGATCGACCGCCACAAGGACGGCCGTCACGAACGCCACGGCGCCGAGCAGCGCCTGGCTGACCGCGGCGGTCAGCTTGCGGGGCCAGCGGTCGACGGCGGCGCCGCCCGCGAGGCTCATGAGCAGAGCGGGCGCGGCCTGCACGGACACGGACAGCCCCGTGGTGGCGGCGGATCCGGTGATCTGCAGGACCAGCAGGTTCTGCACCGTGAGCTGCATCCAGGTACCGGCGTTCGACACGAGGTTCGCGACGGACCACCAGCGCATGCTGCGGTACTTCAGGGATCGCCACGGCGAACGGGACTCGCTCGCGGGCGGCACATCGGGGGAGGCAGGGACGGGCACGGGCGCGGAAGGAGAAGAAGACACAGTGAAGTACTCGAAAGACGAGTCCGGGGACTCAGGCAGAGGTATCGGCGGGAGCTCGGAATGCCGGCTGCGCTGCGCGGTCGCTCCACCGGATCGGCGTCGCCCATCGTGGCAGACGGGACCGCCGAGTCAGGACAGGACTCACTGTGCTTCGGTGCCTGAGAGGTACGAAGTCCCCGATGCCGTCGGGGAATTGACGCCCATCGTGGGGTTGATCACAGCACCCGAATACGCACATACGGCACGAACCGGACGTCGGGGAAAGTGGCGACGGCCACAGCCGCGCAGCCGGTCGGCGGGCTAATCCGACGTGCCGGGCCTTTCCGTCACGGTCACAGTGGGACGTAGGGCGGTTGCCGAGAGTGAACCCCATCATCCGGCCGACACGACGGAAGGCAGAGACAGACATGGGCGGTGCAGGCGACGCAGTACAGGTCGATCTCCAAGGCAAGAAGGCGCTGGTGACCGGCGGTGCACGAGGCCTGGGCGCCTCGATCACGCGGAGGCTGGCCGGAGCGGGAGCATCCGTACTGATCGCCGACGTGCGCAAGGACCTGGCACAGGAACTCTGCGACGACCTTGCACGGGCGGGCCGCGACGCACGCTTCGTGGAGCTGGACGTACGGGACGCCGACGCCGTCGCGGAAGTCTTCCGGGACCTCGAGGAGACCGGGCAGACGGTGGATGTGCTGGTCAACAACGCCGCCGTCGACGTCACGAAGCCGATCGAGCAGCTGACGGCCGACGAGGTGACGCGGGTCATCGCCACCAATCTGCTGGGGCCGATGTATCTGTGCCTGGAGACCTACCGGCGCATGGTCGCCCGTGGCGGCGGCCACATCGTCAACATCCTGTCCACGGCCGCGAACCGCACCTGGACCGAGGCCGGGCCCTACTCGGCGGGCAAGGCGGGTCTGCGCGCGTTCACCCACACCTTGTTCAAGGAGGCGCAGCGGGACTGCCAGGGGATCGGTGTCACCGGGATCATCTCCGGCGGCATGCGGACGCCGTTCATCCTCGACCGGTTCCCGGACGCCGACGTATCGATGCTGCAGAGCCCTGACATCGTGGCCGACACGGTCCTCTACGCTCTGTCGGTCCCGGCCGGCAGCGCGGTGTCCGAACTCGTCGTCGTCCCGCGCAGGGAACCGTCCTGGCCCTGACCCTTCCGTGCCCGCCACGTCAGGCACGGAGCTTTCCGGCGCTCGCCACAACTGCGACGGCCGGGGCACAAGGCCCCGGCCGTCATGGACGGAAAGTCGGTCACTGGCCGCCGAAGACGGCTTTGCTCACCTCGGCCGGGTTCTCGAACTTCTTCTTCCCGAGGTGCGAGATGCGCTCCGTGAGCTCCTTCGGCGCGCCGTTGTCCCGGGCGGCCTTCGCAAGCTTCTTGGGGTCGGCCGGGTAGTCCACGCCGGACAAGGCCTTCTGCAGGTCAATGGGGCTGACGTCTGCCATGCTGCCCTCCAGGTGGTGAGATGTCGGGACAGTTGTGGAGTGGGCGCTTCCTTGTACGCCGACAACTCCCCGCAGTACCCGCGACCCGCCGGACCATGCGCCGTCAGTCCTTCTTCCCGCGCCCCGTCAGCGCATCGCGCAAGCGGTCGACGAGTCCGGCTCCGGGCGCCAGGATCTTGTTGGCCGGAGGCTTGTCCGGTGCGGAGGGGTGCGGACGCGTCGGTGCCAGCTTCTTCGCCTGCCGGACCTTGTCGCCCAACTCGTCGAGGGCCTCGGCGGGAGCCGTGTCACGCAGCATGGGGAAGAGGTTCTCCTCCTCATCGGCCACGTGAGAACGAATCTCGTTCATGAGCATGCCGATGAGCCGGTCGAACTCGGCATCGCTCGCCTCGCAGCTCTCCAGGTCCTTCATGATCTGCTCGGCCCGGGAATGGTCGTCGATCTCCTTGTCGGCCACCGTGTCCCCATCGGGCAGGTACTGCCGCACAGCCGGGTAGAGATGCTCCTCCTCGGCCACCGAGTGCCGTACGAGCTCCATGGTGGCCTGGTCGGCGTAGACCTTGCGGTCCTTCTCGCCGGGCGGCAGTGCCTCGATCCGGCCGAAGATCTCCTCGACCTCCCGGTGGTCGGTCACCAGCTCGGTGATGACGTTGCCTTCGTGTGCCATGTCCAGTACCTCCAGTACCTCGCTCAAGGTGCGGCGGCCCCTGGTACGGACCCCACCTCGGCCTCCGGGTGCCCCCGCCGGGGGAGAGCTAACGCCTGGCCGGTGCCTGCTCAGCCGAAGGTGCCGGCAGAGGCGGAAGCCGTCGTCGACGCCTCGTGGCTGTGCAGGTGATACACGCTGAACGCCCTGCGAATGACGGGCTGCGCGACGTTGCGGACCGGGACGCCGCCGCTGGTCATCCCGTGTTCCGTACCGGCGTGGGCGTGTCCGTGGACGGCCAGGTCCGCGCCCGCCGTGTCGATCGCCTCGGCCAGGAGGTAACTGCCGAGGAACGGATAGATCTCCGGTGGCTCACCGGCCAGCGTGTCCGGCACGGGGGAGAAGTGCGTGAGCGCGACCCGCGTACCGCAGCCCTGCCCGGCCAGTTCGTCCAGAGCCGTACGCAGACCGTCGGCGCAGCGGCGCGAGTACCGGATGAACTCCTTCATCAGCGGTTCACCGAACTCACTGCCACTGCGGCCGACGAAGCCGCCGCCGAAGCCCTTCGTGCCCGCGACGCCGACCCGCGCGCCGTCGACTTCGACGACCGTTGACTGCCCCTCGAGAACGCGCACCCCCGCCGCGCGCAGCACGGCGGTGACCTCCTCCGGCTTCTCGTCGTGGTGGTCGTGATTGCCGAGCACGGCGACGACCGGCACCGGCACAGAGGCCACCTCCTCGGCGACCACCCGCGCTTCATCCGGCGTGCCGTGCCGGGTGAGATCACCGGCCAGGAGCAGCAGGTCGGCACAGCCGGACAGCGTGTCGAAAGCCGGCCTGAGCAGGCCCTGACTGTCCAGCCCCATATGAATGTCCCCGACGGCCGCGACGCGGATCATGCCACCTCCTCCGGGTGATCGGGAGCCGCGGCCTCGGCCACGACGATGTCGTAATGAACGGCAAGACCGGCCAGTTCCTCGTTCACGGTGCGCAGCAGTTCCTCACGGCAGTGCGCGGTGGGCACGGTGCCGATGACCGACACGGACGATCCCCGCGGCTCGACGCGCATGCCGAGCTCGCCCAGTTCCCCGGCGGCGAGCCGCTCCTGCAGATGGGCGATGCGGTACTCGATGTTGTTCCCGGCGGCTCCGGCGTCCGCCGTGGTCCCCGTACCACCCGGGTCGTGTCCGGCATGGGCGTTCATTGATCTCCTCCCTGCGGTGCGATGACGTCCAGGCGCTCCAGCAAGTACAGAAAGGCGGCCGGCATCGGTACGTCCCTGAACTCGTGGCGGATCTGCTCCCAGTCGACCTTCTCGCGCAGCAGCCGGGCGATCGGCAGGACGGCGCCGAAGTCGCAGTGGTGCTCGGAGAAGGCGGCGAGCAGGCTCCGCAGCAGGTCGGTGGGTGCCAGGACGGGCATCTGTACGGAGTCCACCGGCATCTCCCGCGCCCTGCCGAGCAGCTCGGTGCTGACCGGTCCATGGGCCAGCCCGAAGATCAGGTCCACGTCCTGCCCGAGGCACTTGGCCTTCAGCAGCCAGTCCTCGGGAGGCGCGTACACCGTCAGACCGGCGTCCTCCAGCGTGGCGGCGACCGCTTCGGCGTCCTCGGGTCTGATGCAGAAGTCGGCATCGTGCTGGAGGCTGCCTGCCCCGCCGTGGGCGTAGACGGCGACACTCCCGGCGAGAGCGAAGTCGTGCCCGTGCCTCTTCAGGAGGGCGGCGACCTGCTTGGTCGCCTCCAGGATCGCCTGGTGACGGTCGGGCGGAAGCTGCTCCGCGCCCGCATCGGGCCGACGGCTCCCCTCGGCCGCACCGCCCGCCAGATGCAGTTCAGGAACTGGGCGCCGCCCGTCGAGAGCGGCGTCATCCGCGTTCTGCGCCACTGCTGCTCCCTTTCCGGACACCGCCGCCGCACCGTCGGTGCAGGCCGGCCGCCTCCGACAAACCCTGCGCTGATGGCTGTACGGGTCTCCACCGCACGACGGATCAATCAGGGTTGCAGGCGGTACGGGAGAACGGTCGGCGTCACCCGGTCGGGCCCCGGTGTCCGGGCGAGGGGGGAAATCCACGTTTACGTTCCTTGAAAAGGGAGACGCGAGTGATGTGCCGCGGTGCTCGCCCTATTTGTCGTGAGGGACTGACGGGGCACGGCGACGGAGTCGCTCTCCGCCGACGACTCGCCACCGCGGCACGCCACGACCCCGAGGGCCGGGCACGGCCGAGGTCAGGCGATCCCGGCCCCTGCCTTCCAGCGCTGGTCGTCGTCTCCGTCCGCCGGGGCGAGGTCCAGGCCGTTGCCGTCGGCCGGGGTCACGGCGTGGTCCGGGGCGATGGCCGGGTGGAGGACACCCGTGCCGTCCACCGTGAACCGAAGGTTCTCGCCGTTTTCGCCCTCGAGCGATTCACAGGTCCAGATGCCGAGGCCGTCGTCGACGGAGCCGCGGCTGTCCAGGCAGAAGTCCGGGTCGGCGTACGACTGGAGGGCGCCGCTTGCGGCGTCGACACGCCAGCGCTGGGTGCCTGACGCGGAGCAGTCGGCGGCGATGACGTTCGTACCGTTGTCGAAGTCGCCGTCCTCGACGTCCAGGCACAGGCCCGAGTCGACGTTCACCACCTGGGCGAAGGAGCCGTCCGGTGGCCCGGATGCCGGGGGCGTCGTACGTGTCGGCGTCGGTGTGGGCGTAGGCGTCGGTGTGGGCGGCGTCGGGCTCGGTGAGGCCGGGCGCGTCGACTTCGTCGGCTTGGGGGACGGGGACCGGGTCGTGGAGGACGGGGCCGGGGGCGGGGAGAACGTCGACGTCAATGTGACCGACGGTGGCCGCGGCGGGGTGTCCACAGCGCCGGCCGACTCCTGCGATCCCGAGCCGCCCTGCGTCAGCAGGTAGACCAGCAGTGGTGCGACCGCGACACCGAGGGCGGCCGAGGCGATCGCCAGGCGGCGGGAGGGCCGCCAGGCCGACCACCTCCACCAGGCCGCAGTGCCCTCGCCCTGCCCCGTCGTCGTACGCGTTTCCGGCTGCTCCTCGTCCACCGCCCCGCTGCTCATGGCGTACGCCGTGCCGCCCCAGGGCAGCAGCCCCTCGGCCACAGCCGCGCGCGGAGTGTCGCGCAGGGCCGCCAACTCCTCGTACCCGGTGGCACAGTGCGGGCAGACGCCCATATGCGCGTCCAGGTCCGCGCTGCGGCGCGCACTCCCGGGGCGTACCGCCTCCTCGATCAGGCGGAGAAAATCCTGACAGCCCGGATCGTCGGAGCCGGCGAGGCGCGTCTTGAGTACGGAGTGGCACAAGGCCTGGAACGCCCCATCCACGCCGTACGCCACATCCTCGGGCGTGACGCCAAGAAGGCGGGCAGTGCCAGCCTCGGACTCCCCGTCCACGACGCCGTACCAGACCAGACCCTGCACCCGTGTGGGCAGCGCCAGGAACGCGGCGAGCATCGGCGGGACGGGTCCGTCGGGGCCCGCACCCGCCTCGCGCAGGCGGGTGAGCAGGCCCGGATCGAGGCGAGCGGCACGTTCGTCGGCGGACCACTCGGCGGCCACGCGGCAGGCGAGCAGCAGGAGTTGATGCCGCCAAGGGGTACGCGGCTCGAGGCCGCGCGCCGTCTCGCGGGCCGCGAGGGTGAAGGCCGTCGCCGTGATCCGATGGGCCGCCGACTCGTCGACGGTGCACAGACGCGCGTACGAGAGAACCGCGGGCCGGTGGCGGCTGCGCAGCTCGCGCCAGGCGGGGCGCGCGGTCCGGGCGTCGGCGCGCAGCAGATCGGTCAGCCGCGCGTCGGACACCGAGGGGAGTTCCTCCTGCTCGGGCGGCATCGGGTGCTGGGGGACCTGCGCGCCGCCGTCGGCCTCGGTGTCGCGGTACTCGTCGGACTCGTCGCCCCGAGCCATGGCCGTGCCTCCTCGCACCACACGCTGTTACTGCCTGTCGGGATCCCGGCGTGTCTGTGGGTCTGTAGTGACCATAGTGACGACAGGGGGTGGAGAGTGCGGACATGAAGACATGAATGGCTCTTCATGTGATCCTGTATGGTGAGGGCACGGCCGGCCCCGGGAACCGCCGTCTGCCCGTACGCCCTCATGCGTCCCTCACGAAGGACAGTGATGACCTCCACGCTCACCCCGCCCTCGGTCGACCGGGCCGTGCCCGCGCGCGCCGGGAACGCGCCCCGGCGGCGCACCCGCATCCTGGCGCTCCCCGAGGCCCGCTGGGCTGCCGCGGCCACCGCCCTCTTCCTGCTCGCGCTGCCCCTCCAGCTGACCGGTGCCCCCGCCTGGACCTGGGGCCCCCTCTACTCGCTGGCGTACGTCACCGGCGGCTGGGAACCGGGCTGGGAGGGACTCAAAGCGCTCAAGGACAAGACCCTCGACGTCGACCTGCTCATGATCGTCGCCGCCCTCGGCGCGGCCTCGATCGGGCAGGTGATGGACGGCGCCCTGCTGATCGTCATCTTCGCGACATCCGGCGCGCTGGAGGCACTCGCCACCGCCCGCACCGCCGACTCGGTCCGCGGTCTGCTCGACCTGGCTCCCTCCACAGCCACCCGGCTGACTCCGGACGGCGGCGAACAGGCCGTCCCCGTCGAGGAGTTGACGGTCGGCGACACCATCCTCGTACGACCCGGAGAGCGCGTCGGCGCCGACGGCCGCGTACTGGACGGCGCGAGCGAGGTCGACCAGGCGACCATCACCGGCGAACCGCTCCCCGCGCCGAAGGAGCCCGGCGACGAGGTCTTCGCGGGCACCCTCAACGGCACCGGAGCCCTGCGGGTCCGCGTCGAGCGCGACGCCTCCGACTCGGTGATCGCCCGGATCGTACGGATGGTGGAGGAGGCGTCCGAGACCAAGGCGCCCACCCAGCTGTTCATCGAGAAGGTCGAACAGCGCTACTCGCTGGGCATGGTGGCCGCGACCCTCGCCGTCTTCCTCGTACCGCTCGCCTTCGGCGCGGAACTCGCCGACTCGCTCCTGCGCGCCATGACCTTCATGATCGTCGCATCGCCGTGCGCGGTCGTCCTGGCCACCATGCCGCCGCTGCTGTCCGCGATCGCCAACGCCGGACGGCACGGCGTGCTGGTCAAGTCGGCCGTGGTGATGGAACGGCTCGGCCAGGTGGACACGGTCGCCCTCGACAAGACCGGCACCCTGACCGAGGGCACTCCTCGCGTGACCGACGTACGGCCGCTGCCCGAATCCGGCCTGGACGAGAGCGAGTTGCTGATGCTCGCGGCGGCAGCCGAGCACCCCAGCGAGCACCCGCTGGCCCGAGCGGTCGTGGACGCTGCCCGCGAACGCGGCCTCGACCTGCCCGCCACGGAGGACTTCACGTCCGCACCCGGCGTCGGGGTGCAGGCCGTCGTCGACGGCCGCTCGGTCGCGGTGGGCGCCCCGGCCCGACTGCTGGACGACGCCGAGAGCCCAGCCGTCGCGATGGCCGAGGAGCTGGAGGAGTCCGGTCGTACCGCCGTCCTGGTGGTGGTCGACGGTGCCCCCGCCGGAGTGCTGGGCATCGCGGACCGGCTGCGCCCGGACGCCGCCGCCACCGTCGCCTCCCTCACCAAGTTGACCGGTACCGCTCCGACCCTGCTCACCGGCGACAACGCCCGGGCCGCCGCCCACCTGGCCGCCGAGGCCGGCATCGACGACGTACGTGCCGGACTGCTGCCGCAGGACAAGCTGAGCGCGGTGAAGGAAATGGAGGGCGCGGGCCGCAAGGTGATGGTCGTCGGGGACGGCGTCAACGACGCGCCCGCCCTGGCCGCCGCCCACACGGGGATCGCCATGGGCCGGGCAGGCTCCGATCTCGCCCTGGAGACCGCCGACGCCGTGATCGTCCGCGACGAACTCGCCGCGGTCCCCACCACCGTCGCCCTCTCCCGCCGCGCCCGGAAGCTGGTCGTCCAGAACCTTGTCATCGCCGGGGTGTTCATCGCCGGACTCGTCATCTGGGACCTGACCGGCACCCTGCCGCTGCCACTCGGCGTCGCGGGCCACGAGGGCTCGACCGTCATCGTCGGCCTGAACGGACTGCGCCTGCTGCGGGAGTCGGCCTGGCAGCGGGCGGCCGGTGCGGGAACCGGCTGACGGCCGGACCCCGATGGGACACGAGATCCGAGAGGTGTGAGCCCAGGCGCGGCGATGGCCGCCCGGCGGGAAGCCGGGCGGCCATCGGGGCGCCACGGGGGCGTGAATGCCGGCGCTACTCCTGTGCGTGACGGATGGCGTCCAGCACGATGTGCGCCACGTGGTCGTCGGTCAGGGTGTACTGGGTCTCGCGGGCCTGGCGCCGGGCGGTGACGATCCGGGAAGTGCGCAGCACTCTCAGATGCTGGGAGACCAGAGGCTGGCTCACGCCCAGGGTGGCGACCAGTTCGTGGACGTACTTCCCGCCGGTGGACAGCTCGCGCACGATGCCGAGGCGCACGGGCGAGGCCAGGGCTCGCAGCAGCTCACTGGCGGCCTGCAGGGTTTCCGCAGGCTCGCTTGCCGGGGAAGGGGAAGTCGTTTCCATATGCAGACATTAGCATATGGCAATAATTCCCGATTCGGCTGTGCCGCGGCCTGTCCGACCCGGCGTCAACCCGCGTCGGTCGTCAGTGGTCGTCCCAGTGTCCTTCGTGGGCGGCGTGACGGTGGCCGTCGTGCACGTAGTCGGTGTGGTCGTCGTGCGGCACGGCAACATGCCCGCAGCCCTCGCCGTGCTGGTGCTCGTGTCCTTCATGGACCGAGTGGCCGGCGCCGTCGCACTCGTCGACGTGGTCGCCGTGCGCCCGGTGGATGTGTCCGTCGTGGGCGTAGTCGGTGTGGTCGCCGTGGGGGATGGCGACGTGGCCGCAGTCCTTGCCATGGGCGTGCGTGTGGTTCTCGTGGGTGAGGTGGTCGGTGGCGCTGGTCATGAGGGCTCCTTGTCCTGTGTCTGGCGTTGCCCGACGGCTCTCGTGTGCCGCAACGCATTGCGACATTAACATATAGCGATTCCTGCATGCACCCGTCGGATGCGCCGCAGTCAGCCGCTGCCCCGATCCTCCGGGACGGGGAGTCATGACCGGGTCAAAGGGCGGTAATCGGTGCGCAGAAAGATCCAGGTCCTGGATCCTGCCGGCGAATGACCGTAACTGTCGATATCGGACGTATCGCGTCACCGTGTAACGCGCCATCCGAGCGCGGCGCAGTTTCCATAAGGCGCGGAAAGCGCCCCGCATGCGTCCGCGGCCGAGAATTCTCCAATGGGGAAGGCGTTCTCTGTCGCGGCTGCTCTTCCATGCCGTCGAGGCAGTGGACACGCCAGATGGGAATCCCCGTGAGTAACTTCGAACCCGTACACGAAAACCAGCAATACGACCGCAATCAGGCTCACAGCCACCGTCACGAAAGGACAAGAGACGGCTCCGTAGCGCGACGAGCAGCCCTGGTCATCCACACCGTCGCCGATGTCGCCGCCCTGTTTCTGGGCCTGTGGATCTTGCTCTACCTGCTCGACGCCAACCAGACGAACGTCTTCGTCGAGTTCGTGGAAGATGTCGCCGACTGGCTGGCGTGGTGGTCACAGGACATTTTCACGATGGACACAGACGGGCTTCGAGTTCTCCTCAATTACGGCCTGCCTGCCGTGATCTACCTCTTGATCGGACATGGCATCGCCGCACGGGTACGCCACCTCTGACGTAATTCATCATCCGCTCGCAGATGTGAAGAATGGGAAACCATGCGAGTGGGATTCGAAATCGCTGAGGTGTGCCAGTTCGCTGTGACCACACGCGCCTGCGGCCGGTGCGTAGTTCCGCGTACCGGCCGCGCGGATCCCGGTGGTGGGCCGGGCGCCGAAGCGGATCCGCCGCGTCAGGGAACCTGGTACGGGCTTGGCTTCTCGAAGGCGCACGCCTCGTGCAGGGCGGCTCCTGGCACCCTCCGGGACGTCAGCGCCGAGGCAGCTTGGCGGCGGCGGACCTGGCAAGGGCGGTGGCCATCGAGCGGAGTTCGGCGGTGGGTCGCCCGCCGTCGACCTGCAGGCGGAGCATCTCGGCGGCTGTTTCGGCGTTCTCGCCGCTGTACTCGCGGTACTCGACGAAGACCGAGCAGGTGTCGTCCTCGGCTTCGACGATGGCGTTGTAGCCGCTGAGCCGGATGGAATCGCCGTCCGCCGCGGTCTTGGGCTGATCGCGGAAGAAGCTCACCTCCGTCTCCAGATCGTCGACGTCGCTGAACCACTCGCAGCTCCACTTCGCGACCCCGACCTCCCCCGGCGCGCCGGCCTTGATGCCGGGGACGACGGACAGCGCCTTGGCGTCGAGCAGATCGCAGGCGTTCAACCAGGCCAGCGAGTCTTTCGGGTAGTCCTCGGAACGGCGGGGGATCGGGCCCTGGTTCAGCACGTCGGCCGCGCTCCGGGCGGCCGAGTCGGCGACCGCGCACAGCGTCGCGGCGCCGCCGGTCACGGTGCCGTCACCCACGTTGACACGGACCCCGACGAGGATGCCGTCGGCCGCCCTGTCAGGCACCAGCTTCAGCTCACACTCGTCGTCCGCCGGCTCCTCCTCCATGATGCCGATGCTTCCGATGGTTCTGGCGGGTTGCGACGTCTCGGGCCGTGAGCCCGGGCGGAGGTCGAGCGACACGTCGATACGGTTCTCGCCGCCGGTGTGGACGAGCACGTCACAGCGGTCGAAGTTCCCGTAATCCACGTCCACTTGAGCGTCGCCGAACCGCCCGAGGGCAGTGGGGTCGGCCAGCCGACACAGGTCGGCGGTGTGGGGATCGCCGATCAGGGACTGCCCTGCGCCGTTCGAGGCGTCGTCCGTGGGACGGCTCTGGCCGGCCTGGTCGGTGGCATGCGTGTCGCCGCCGTCGTCATCGGGGAGTAGGACAAGGCCCAGGACCAGGGCGGCACTGATGCCGAGGGCCGCGGCGAGCAGTGGCCAGCGCCGCCGCCCGCTCCCGGCCGGCTTGTCCTCAAGGGTCCGCTCGCCGGTATCCCGCTCGGGCCCGGCGATGGCCGCCAGGAGCCGCTTGACCTCGGTCGCTTCGGGGCGTTGCCGTGGATCACGCTGGAGCATGGCGGTCAGTACGGGATACAGCGCTCCCACGGCCTCGGCGTCCATCTCTACGACGCCCCGCTCGGCCTTCCAGTGCGTCAGGCGCTCGGTGTCCTGGCCGTCGACCCCTTCCTGCTCGTGCTCATCGTCCCCATCGGACGCGTTGCCGCGCGGCGGCGAACCGGTGACCAGCGCATAGAGCGTGGCGCCCAGGCAGAACACGTCCGAGGCCGGCCGGGGGATGTTCCCCCGGGCCAGCTCGGGGGCGGCGTAGGCCGGAGTGAAGCTGGACGGACCGTTGGCCGTGACGGTTTCGGTGCCGCCGGCCCGGTGAGCGGCACCGAAGTCCAGCAGCTTCGCGGTGCCGCGCCCGGTGAGGCCGATGTTGGCGGGCTTGATGTCGCAGTGCACGATGCCCGCCTGGTGCAGGGCGGCGAGTGCGTCGGCGAGCTGGGCACCGATGCGGGCCGCCCGCTGGGGAGACATCGGCGGCTCCCGGTCCAGGCCGCCGCCAGGCACGTACTCCATGATGAACCAGTACGTGTCCTCCCCGCCCCCGCTCCCCTCCCCGTCTTCCGGCACGGTCACGACATCGAACAGGGTCACGACATGGGGATGATCGCGGAACTTGGCCATGGCGCGCGGCTCGCCCAGCAGCCGACGTACCGCGGTCTCGCGGTCGCCCTCGATCCGCTCCGGTTTCAGCGCGACGTCCTGCCCGACCACCTTGTCGTGGGCCAGCCACACATCACCGCTCCGCCCTGCGCCAATGACCTCCTTGAGGACATAGCGGCCGGCGAACTCGTCTCCACGACGCACGGTTCTCCCCTCATCTCGATCCAGAACGCGCGCGGCCCCCTGGC
>NZ_BAAGPS010000012.1:0-2007 GCF_054783935.1 Streptomyces pseudoechinosporeus | reverse complement strand
CCCCCTGGCCGCGCGCGTTCTGCTCCCGAACCTACTGCGTACCGGCGAGGTTACGCAGGGTCTCCCCGGACCCTCCATCAGGCGCCCTTATGTGTAGAGGTGGTGAGGTCGATGGTGCCTGAGGTGACTGTGCCCCGTGAAGGGGCGTCAGAAGCTGACGCAGCACTTCACGCCCGGGAAGGGGGCGAGAATTCGCCACCGCCGCCTTCTTCCTTCGTACGCATATCTCCTTCTTCTCCCTATGCACGCGGACTTCTCCCTACGCACGCGGACCGCCGACGCCGCTGTCACCGCACAGGCGCCGCGACGGCGGCGCCGTCGTCACCCGTATGGAGTAATCCGGCAGGTGTGGCACGGCGTGCGATGTCCGCACCAGGCGGGCCACCGAGCCGTGCGGTGCCGCTCCGCCGAATGCCGCTCGCCGGGCGTTCGCGGTGGGGGTCTCGCAGGATGGTTTCGATTGCCGGCCGTGGAAGGCCGACGAGCAGCCGTTTCCCGCGTGCGGCGGACAGCCGCCCGATCCCCCACTCAGGGAGTAGCACATGGCAGTGATGACACAGGCGCTGGCACCGGCGCTGGAAGATGCCCGGCAGACCCATGCCGCAGTCGCCGACCGGTTCCGGGCGGATGTGACGGTTACGCCTCCGGGCCCGTACCGCCAGATGCTGGAGCGCCAGGTCGCCGAGGTCCTGGACAGCCTTCAGCGGATCGAGCATCACGTACGCGAAACGCGTCCGCGCAGCCTGCTCGGCAGCACGGTCGACATGGCGGGGCTCATCTCCCGCAGCGCCCTGCGTACGGCCATGCTCCCGCTGACGATCGGGTCGTCGCTCCTGACCGGGCTGCTGCGCGGTCCGGCCGATGAGCGGCGGCTGCTGAAGAACGCCGAGAACGAGTTCACGGCCGCGGCCCGGGCGCTGGCCGCGTCCCGGGCCGGGGAGAGCATCGCCGAAGAGATCCAGGACCAGGCCGCCGCCGACCTGCTCGGTTCGCTGCGCCGCCAGGACCAGGAGCTGCTGCAGACGCTGGAGGACAGCGTCGCCGCGCACGCGCGGGCCGTGGCGGCCGGGAGCAACGGCTTCGGCCCACAGCACGACGGCAGCATGCGAGACGAGCTCATGCACGTGGTGCGGACGACTGTCGACCGGCTACGGGATGCCGTCCAGACCAGCGGCCGGCAGACCAGGTCCGCCGCCAAGGGCGTGGTCCGCGAGATGCCGGGGGTGACCCGGATGGCCGAAGAGGTACAGGGCGCGGTGACCCGGGAGAAGGACTTGCCGATCCCCGGGTACGGCCGGCTCGGCCTCGACGAGATCAACAAGCGGCTGCGCCCGCTGTCACAGTCCGACCTGACGGTGATCGAGGGCTACGAGCGGGCCCACGCGAACCGGGACGCGGTCCTGGACGCGATCGAGCAACTGCGCGGCAGCGAACCGTGGCCCGGCTACGACACCATGGACCCCAGCCAGATCATGGCCGAGCTGCAGAACGTTTCCCTGGGCGTGGCCCGCCAGGTGGCGGAGTACGAGCAGCGCCACCGCCAACGCGAGCCGGTCATCTCCGCCGCCCAGTCACGCATCCCGCTGTAACCGTTGCCGAGAGCCTCAGTGGCTCTCGGCCATCCGGGCCTTTCGGCCCGGATGGTCCGTCACATCACCAAAGCGTGAGGGCTTCGGCTTGAGTACGGTCTCTCGCTTCCTCCCGCCGCTGGTGCGGCAAGGTTGCGCTACCTGCCCGCCCCGGCCCGGCCTTGCGGCCGGGCCGGGTGGCGCGGGTCTTACGGTCGGCTCCACGAGGCTTCGACGCCTTCACGGCGTCCAGGTCTCCGGCCACTCCGGTACCTGTTGTTGCGGCCGCCGCGAGAGCGGCGAGGTTGTGTGCTGCGTTCTCGTCCCGGTCCATCACGAGCGGGCACTCGTCGCAGTCGAAGACTCGGACGTGCAGCGGCAGTCGGGTAGCTGGGGCCCGTCACCGGGCCCCAGCCCCCTCAGAACCGTGCTTGCGCCT